>JAYTOQ010000086.1:0-4754 GCA_043747665.1 Polyangiaceae bacterium
GCCGGGCCCTACTCCTACCTCGAGTCGCAGGACTCGAGCCGTCACGAGGGCGAGCTCTTCGTCGAGTTCCTGGAGGACGAGGCGTTCCTCACGCTCTACGATCGGCAGAGCCCGCAGACCGATTACCAGGGCCCGTTCTACGCGAAGCCCGGTGAGGTCTGGGTCATGGGCGACAACCGCAACAACAGCCACGACTCGCGCGTGTGGTGGGGCGGACAGGGCGGCGGCGTCCCTTACGAGAACATCAAGGGCCGCGCGCTCTTCGTCTGGCTGAGCGTCGCGGACACGA
The DNA here is from genome assembly GCA_043747665.1 of Polyangiaceae bacterium. GTDB lineage: Bacteria > Myxococcota_A > Polyangia > Polyangiales > Polyangiaceae > Labilithrix. Next base: position 290 of record JAYTOQ010000086.1, read on the forward strand.
TGGACTGGTCGCGCATCTTCGCGCCCGTGATGGGAAGGCCGCCGGGCAAGGGCCCCTTCGGAGTCCTGCCGACCACGATGAAGTCCGTCGAGCCCGCCATCGACAAGTGCCTCCGCGCGCGTCCGCCCGTCGAGCGAACGCGTCCGCCGGCCGGCGGCCAGGTGGTGCGGTGAAGCCCACGCTCGCTGCTGCGCGGCTGCTGGCATGCTTGTCGATCATGCCGTTCCTGGTGAGCGCGCTGCCCGCGTGCAACAGGCTGCAAGCGGCGGCGGCGCAGGATCCGATGAAGTGCGAGCGCGATCCCACGTGCGAGAAGAAGCGAGGTCGCACCGCCGACTGCTCGCGCCAGTGCAATGACGACCCCGCGTGCGTCGAGCGCTGCGAGCAGGTCCAGCAGTCCAACGGCAGCCTCGGGCACTGAGCGCCGTGCGCGCGGGCGCTCGCTCCACGCCGGTCGCGTTCGTGCTCCTGCTCGGTGCGTGCAACCTGCACGCATGCAAGCTCGGCGACGTCGCCGCTCCGCGCTTCGACGCGACGGGCACGGCGGTGGTCGTCGTGCCCCCGCGCGACTTCGTGAGCGGCACGCGCTTGCGCGCGCGCTACGACGTCGTCGATGGGCTCGTCGAGGTGCTCGCGGGGTGGCACGACGGTGCGGGTGGGGGCGACTCCGGACGGCACGCGGCGATGGCTGCCCGCGCGACCTGCTTCGTGGGCGCCGCTGAGCCTCTCTTCGCCGATGCGTCGTGCACCGTTCCGCTCGCGTCCAAGATCGGGCGCACCGCCGCAGGCGTCGTTCGATTGCAGGCGACGGCGAGCGCGCCGAGCGCGAGCTCGCGACGAATTCAGCGAAGAGCTGCGCGCATCAGAACTTCAGGCGGAAGTGGATGGCCTTCGGCCGCGTGAGCTCCGCGAAGCCCAGTGCGCTCAGCGTGACGCCGCGGCCGGAGTCCTTCACGCCGGTCCACGGCAGCGCCGGATCGAGCGCGTCGCAGCGGTTCATGTAAACCGTACCGAACTCGAGCTCGCGCGCGAGGCGATCGGCGCGATCGCGATCGGTGGTCCACACGCTCGCGGTGAGACCGAGCTGCGAGTCGTTCATGCGCGACAGCGCCTCTTCGTCCGAGTCGACCGGCGACACCGCGAGGATCGGCCCGAACGACTCCTTTTGCATCACGGCAGCGGTCTGCGGGACGTCGCGCAGGAGCGTGGCCTGGAAGAAGCGGCCCTTGCCGGAGACCGCCGTGGCCTCGCCGCCGACCACCACCTTGGCGCCCTTCGATTTCGCGTCGTCGATGAAGCTCGCGAGCTCTTTGATGTGCCACGGCTGCGCGATGGGACCGAGCGACGTCTTCTCGTCGCTGGGATCACCGAGCACGTAGCCCTTCACTAGCGGCTCGGCGGCGGCGAGGAATTTCTCGTACATGCTGCGGTGCACGTAGACGCGCTCCACGGCGCAGCAGCTCTGACCGGCGTTGTAGATCGCGCCGTCGACCACGTTCTCGACGGTGTTCGCGAGGTCGGCGTCCTCCGCGACATACGCGGGATCGTTGCCGCCGAGCTCGAGGCCCACGTGGACGAAGCGATCCTTCGCCGCCGCCTGGATGCGATGACCGCCCAGCACCGAGCCCGTGAAGAGCACGCTGTCGATGCGCTTGTCGGCGACCATCTTCTCGGTGGCCTCGTAGTCGACGAAGAGCGACTGCACGACGTTCGCCGGCCCGTTCGCCTGCGCACTTGCCTCGGTGAATGCGCGCGCGAAGTGCTCACCGCACAGCGGCGTGCGCGGCGAGTGCTTCACGACCACGGCGTTGCCGGCGAGCACCGCGGGCACCACCGCGTTGACCGCGGTGAGAAGCGGATAGTTCCACGCGGGAAGATCGAGCACGACGCCGAGCGGATCCTTGGCGATGCGCCGCTCGAAGCCCTCCTTCGGCGGAAGGACGATGTCGGCGAGCGACTCCTTGGCGATCTCCATCATGTGCCGCCAGCGGCCGGCCATGCCCTTGACCTCGCCGCGCGCCTGCGAGAGCGGCTTGCCCATCTGCTTGGTGACGTCCTTGGCGATCTCCTCGGCGCGCGCCTCGAACGCGGTCAGCGCGCGATCGCAGAGCGCGATGCGCTCGTCGATGGGGAGCTTGCGAATGGCGCGCGCGGCCTCACGAGCGCGGTCGAGGGTCTTGCCGATGGTGGCCTCGTCGGCCATCGTGACGGACGTTGCGTTTTCGCCGGTGAACGGATCGTCGACAGTGTGCGTCGCCATGGCCGGCGAGCATAGCGCGTCAGTACACGCCGGGGAGAATCACCCAGGGCACCTTTTTCTTGTAGGCGCGGTAGTCCGGATCACGGCTGAGGTGGCGCTCCTCGGTCCACGCGCGCAGGGCGTAGACGCCGCATAGCAACGTGAGGAAGAAGGCCTTCGCGAGCGTGATGGTCGGAAGGTGCTCGAGCCACCACGCGGTGCACTTGCAGACGTACGCGGGGTGACGGATGAACCGATACGGACCGCGCGAGATGGTGCCGCGGTTGGTGAGGTTCGAGAACTTGAACCCGAACGCCACCGTCGCCGTCGCGTAGACGAAGAACAGCACGACGATCACGCCACGGAGAATGAGGTGCATGTCCTCGCCGGTCAGCACCTGGCCGATGTGAGCGCGGAGGAACTCCTTCAGGCCCGCGAGCACCGAGTCGTCGCCGATCCAGTCCTTGCCGTTCTCGAGCGGCAGGTACGTGCCGAGCACGTTGTTGTACGGCGGATAGCAGGAGAGCGCCGCGGCCCAGCCGAGCGCGGTGGGCTCGACGCTGCGCGTCTTGTTGCCGAGCCAGCGGCTCTCGAGGCCGTAGCCCATGAGCGCCCAGCCGCAGTCGATGAAAAACGTGATGTCGTACGCGACGCCGAGGCCCCAGCTGATGTCGCCGCGCGTCCACGAGCTCATGGCGAACAGGCCGCTGAAGTCGCTGTTCGCCGGGAGCAGATCGGGGAGGCGCGTGCGCATCTGCGCGAACCACGACGCCGCCACCTGCCAGGGATAGCCGTTGACCACCACAAACTTCAGCCCGGGGAGGTGCTTGTGGCGCAGCCATGCCTCCGCGATGCTGTTCGCGTGACCGGAGAAGAATCCGATCATCAGCGGCATGTAGAACGCCTTGACGACGATCGACAGCAGCGTGGTGCGGATGCGCGGGCTCGAGACGAGCGTCCAGAGCCGGCGCGGCTGGATGGCCTTGGCGAACGCAACGATCACCGCCGTGCCGAGGATCAGCGATCCCGCCGTGACGTACGAAGAAACGAGGCGGGGCGCCCCGGCTATCTGCATCGCGCAGGCGACGCCGAGGACCACGCCGAGAAAACGCAGGCCGATCTTCTGCGGCCGCGTGAAGGGATCGATGCGGAACGACTTCGCGACGATGAGGAGGTGCAGTCCTCCGTCGCGCATCGTGTAGCGCATGCCCTTCCACTTCTCGAGCGTCGCCTTGACGTAGAAGAGGCCGACCACGAGCCAGATCACGAACGCCGGGGTGTAGACCGAGCGGAACGGCGCGAACTGCGCGCCGAGGTAGTATGGGTGCTGCGTGTAGACGACCAGCAGCATCGCCATGACCGCGGTGATGGCGGTCCAGCGATACGTGGCGCGCTGCCAGAGGGTCGGCGCCTTGACGACGCGCGGGGTCTTCGGTGCTTCGCCCCGGTACGCCGTCTTCAACGCGTCAGGGGTGCTCTCGTCGTCCGCGCTCACTCCCGTGGTGATAACGCGTCCGCGCCCGAAAGAGAATCGCTACGCTACTTCAGCGATGCGGTGACGTTCGACTTCGTCTTCTCGATCGAGCCGAGGTCGACGAACGCGCGGTCCTTCATGACGACGAACGGGCGCTCCTCGAACGAGATGTGACCCTGGCCGTCGTGGTCGAGGATCTCGAGCTTGCCCATGCCGTAGCCCATCGGGCCGCGCGAGTAGTAATGGGCCTGCAGCGTGTAGGGATACGCGCGCTTCTCGCGGGCGCCGCGGATGGTGAAGCACTCGGGGCCGTAGCCCGTCGTCACGTCGGCGTAGAGCGAGCCGCCGGACGGGAGGTTCGGCGTGCCGTAGTACGCGTGGCCGCCCTTGCCGTCGTAGATGTGGAAGTCGACGTCGTTGGCGTCCGTCTCCCAGACGAGGACGAAGCGAAGGCTCGGCGCGCTCTCCTCGGTACCGCCGGCGGCGTGGAGCCTGGTCATGATCTCGTTGCGCCGTGCCGGGGCAGCAGCCGCCCACACCGACGCGATGAGGCCGAGGTCTTCCTTGAGGATGCGATCGACGCCGCGGAATCGCCCCGCCGGGTAAGAGCGCATCGAGCCCTTCTTCATGGCCTCGAACGCCTTTTCGTAGTCGCCGGCCTTGAGGAGCGTGAACGCATAGAGGCGATGGCTCGCCGGATGATCGGGACGCTGCTCCGCTGCCTTGCCGTACGTGTCGGCGGCGAGCCTGAT
>JAYTOQ010000087.1:0-16401 GCA_043747665.1 Polyangiaceae bacterium
GAGCATCCCGCCCGAGCCGGTCACTGGATTGTGCTGTTTTCCACGATTTTGGACAGTCTCGAGGACGCGACGGGAAACCGCGACTTCCGATGCCTCTCCGGCGGCCGCGCCGGCCTCCTCCATCTGGCGGAAGCTCGCCGCGTCGACGTTGAGCGTATCGACCGCCAGGAGCAGCTCACCCGCGTAGATCCTGGAGAAATCGTTGTCCACGCGCAGCGCCGGCTGCGGCAGAGCACCCTTGGGATCGAGCGCGCGGTGGGTCCCGAACGGGTCGCCCCCGGCCGTCAAGATCCGCGCTGTCTCGCCTACCTTCGCAGACGTATCCGCCATGGCTGAGATGTTCCCATACCGCGACTTGACCTTTTTTGGGTGGGCTCGATACTCTTTCTTCGGGAATCGACTGAAAGATCCCGCGGATCTGGAACGCGTGCCATCGCACGGTCTAGAGTCCATCGTCCCGCTTCCGTGCATGTCGTGGTAAGCCCGTGTTTCCGGGCCTCAAGCTGATGCAAGACCCCGCCCACAAGTCACAGGTACCGTCGATGCCTCCCGGAGGCCGGCCCGGTGGCGGACGCTCTTACGTACTGCGCTTCATCAGCGGCAAGTACCAGGGCGGCGAGTTCCCGATCGTCAACGACAAGCCCATCATCGTCGGTCGCTCGTCCGACCTCGACATGGTCCTCGTCGAGGACATGGTCAGCCGCAAGCACGCGCGCATCACGATGCAGCAGGATCAGATCTGGATCGAGGACCTCGGGTCCACGAACGGGTCGTTCGTCAACGGCGAGAAGATCAAGCGCGCGCGCCTGAAGGAAGGCGACCGCGTCCTCATCGGCACGAGCATCCTCAAGGTCATCGCCGGTGAAGGCGCAGCGCGTGCCGACAGCACCGACGCGAAGGCGAACCTCGAGAACGTCGCCGCCGCGCGCCGCACCACCTCGAACCGCACGATGAGCGGCAGCATCGAGGAGGTCCCGCTTCCCGATCTCCTCCAGCTGTTCGGCACGTCGAAGAAGAGCGGCGTCCTGGTGGTCCGCACCGAGTCCGACGACGTCGGCAAGATCTACATGCGGAAGGGGCTGATCTACTACGCCTCCATCAACGACCTCGAAGACGTCCCGCCGATGAAGAGCATCTTCCGGATGCTCACCTGGCAGAAGGGCCTCTTCGATCTCGACCCTGCGGACGAGCGCGAGCTCCCGAACGAGATCAACGTCAGCGTGCAGGAAGTCCTCATGGAGGGCATGCGCCAGCTCGACGAGTTCAACGAGATCCGCAACGAGCTGCCCGATCTCAACACGCGCCTCGTGCTCTCGCAGCCCGTCATCCCGCCGCTGCGCGATCTGAAGCCCGACGAGCTCGACATCCTGCAGCTCGCGCACAACTACGGTCACCTCGAGACGGTCCTCAACAAGAGCCTCTCGACGGACCTCGACACCGTTCAGTCCATCTTGAAGCTGATCAAGGGCGCTTACCTCCGCCCCGAGTGAAGTCCACGTTTCGCGCGGCGGTCTTCGATCTGGACGGGACGCTCGTCGACAACATTCGGTTCCACTTCGAGGCGTTCGGGGCGCTCGCGAAGCGGCTCGGGCTCACGATGGATGAGGCGACCTTTCAGTCCTTCAACGGGCTGAAGAACGAGGACATCTTTCCGCGGTTTCTCGGGCGGCCGCTGTCGCGCGACGAGAACGTGGCGCTTGCGGAGGAGAAAGAAGCGACGTACCGCGCGCTCTTCGGGCCGCGCCTCGTCGCGCATAGGGGCGCCACCGAGCTGCTCGATCGGCTGCGCGGCGGCGGTATGAAGCTCGCCGTCGCGAGCTCGGCTCCGCCCGCGAATCGCAAGCTGGTCCTCGATGGACTCGGCTGGAACGAGCGCTTCGACGCGGTGGTGGCCTCGGAAGGGCTGCGCGGAAAGCCGGCGCCGGACGTCTTCCTCGCCGCCGCGGAGCGCCTCGGTGTCCTGCCCGAGGCGTGCATCGCCTTCGAGGACGCCGTGAACGGCGTGCAGTCCGCCGCCTCCGCCGGGATGCTCGTGGTCGGTGTCACGACGAACGTGCCGGCAGCGACGCTTGCCGCCGCCGGTGCGCGCTTCACGATCGCAGACTTCGTGTCGCTGCCGCCGGAGCTCGACGCGATGCTTCCGCGCTGACGAGGCGTTTCTCCTATGCTCGCTGGCCATGTCGGCAGCCAAAGAATCACGCAGCTCTGGCAAGCGAATCTTCGTCACCGGCGGCGCGTCCGGCTTCGGCCGCGCCATCGCCGAGCGCTGGGCGCGCGCCGGCTATCGCGTGTGCATCGGCGACATCCACGACGAGCGCCTCGCCGAGACCGTCGTCTCGCTGCGCGCGCTGGGGGCCACGGCACACGCGCTACGCTGCGACGTCACGCTCGATGCCGACCTCGAGTCCGCCGCGAAGTGGCTCGAGGAGAACTGGGGCGGCGTGGACGTGGTCGTCAATAACGCCGGCGTCGCCATCGGTGGCAGCATCACCGAGATCTCCATGGACGACTGGCGGTGGATCGTCGACATCAACCTGCTCGGCGTGGTGCGCGGCTGCAAGACGTTCACGCCCATGTTCCAGAAGCAGGGCCACGGCCGTTTCGTGAATATCTCCTCGATGGCCGGTCTCATCCACCCGCCGATGATGTCCGCCTACAACGCCACGAAGGCCGCGGTGGTGGCGCTCTCCGAGACGCTCCAGGTCGAGCTGGCGCGCGACAAGATCGAGGTCACCGTGGTGTGCCCGTCCTTCTTTCGCACCAACCTCACCGAGACGATGCGCGTGGGGAGCGCGGACATCGCGGCGGTCACGAACAAGCTCGTGAACAAGGCCAAGCGAGGCGCCGACGAGATCGCGGATCTCACCTTCAAGGGCGTGGAGCGCGGCGACTTCCACGTCCTCACGCATGCCGACGGCCGCGCGGCGTGGATGCTCAAGCGCCTCGCGCCGTTCTCGGTCTATGCGCGTGCGATCACGAAGAACACGCGTCGCATGATGGGCAAGGACAAAGCCTCGTGAGCTGAGCGGTCGCCGGTTACGCTCGTGCCATGCCGACCGTCATCGTCACCGGCGCATCCATGGGCATCGGCCGCGCGCTCGCCCTGGCGTTTGCCGACGAGAAGGCCACGCTGATCCTCTCGGCGCGCGGGCGCGACGCGCTCGAGGAGGTGGCCCGCGAGGTCTGCGCTCGCGGCGCTCGTGCGGTGGTCGTCCCCGGCGACGTCACCGCGGAGGCGCATCGTGTCGAGCTCGTCGCGCGCGCGGTGGACCACGGCGGCGTCGACGTCCTCGTGAACAATGCCGGTCGCGGCTTCTATGCGCCCGCGCTCGCCGTCGACATCGAAAGGCTCCGCGAGCTGTTCGAGCTCAACGTCATCGCGCCGCTCCGTATGGTCCAGCTCGCCGCCCCTCATCTCGAAGCAGCGCGGGGGACGATCGTGATGATGTCGTCGGTCGCCGGCATCGTCGCCGCGCCGCGCTACGCCGCGTATGCCGCGTCGAAGTTCGCGCTCGAGGCCATCGCGATGGCGCTGCGCTCCGAGCTCGCCGCCGCTGGCGTTCGCGTCGTGGTGATCCGCCCCGGCCCCGTCGCCACGCCGTTTCGCGCGAATGCCACCCGCGCCGAGGGCCTCGAGGGATACGACGCGCCTGACCCGAAGGCGCAGTCGGCGGACGTCGTCGCCGCCAAGACGGTACGCGCTGTCCTCCGAGGCACCCCCGTCGTCGAGACGAGCAACTTCGTACGCGTCGCGTCGGCGACATCGCGTCTCGCGCCCTCGATCCTGCGGCGCGCGCTCCGCCGGATGGCGTCCAAGCCTTAAACACGAACGCCCCGGCTCTTTCGAGCCGAGGCGTCGCGTCGTTCGACTCCGCATGCGCGCCTCTTCAGGCGCCGCCGGCGGTGGTCAGCGTCTCAGTAGACGCCCTTGAGCTGCTCGGTGTTGCGCGTCCAACCGAGGTAGCCCATGGCCTCACGCATCAGCTTCGGCACCGCCACGTAGTTCGTCATCTTGACGCACTCCTTGGACTGGTCGCACTGGGCGTTGGAGCCGAGGAGCAGAGGAGCGCCCGAGCCGGTCTTCGACTTGTACTGGACCTTGCCGTTGGCATCGAGAACCGGCTGGTAGCCGATGGTGACGCCGTTCTTGTTGACGATCGGAGCCGTCACTGCCGCATCCTGGAGGAGGCTGTTCGCGTACTCGAGGACGCGAGCGGCAATGCCACGCTGAACCGTCTTGCCGTAGAGGACTTCCGTACCGAACGTCTGAGCGACGTAGATGTGGCCGTCCGGGTTGTGGAACTCGATCCGGTTCTCGAAGCCCGGGTCCGTGTTCACGCCCATCTCGTAAACGCGCATCTGGTCGAGCCAGTTCGTGCGGTCATTCTCGGGGAGGTAGATGAGCGACTGGACGAGAGCGAATTTCTGCTGCTCCCAACCAACCTGCGGGTCGATGACGGGACCGGTGCTCGTCGCGGTGCCGATCGGCGTCGCGGCGAACGGGTCGCGGCAGGTGAGCTTCTCGCCCTGCGGGAAGCAGGTCTCGATGCCCGCGGCCGGCCACCAGGAGGTGGAGCCGAGGAGCGCGTAGCCGTTCGGATCGAGATCCGCGGGCTGCGGGCCGGTGCCGGCGGTGCCGCGTGCGTAGACGCCCTTGATGGTGTCGTCGCCCGTGAGGTTGTTGGCGAGCCAACGGCGGTAGCCATCGGGGAACACGTCCGCGAGGGAGACCGAGCGGAAGCGCGGGTCGACGAAGTCGTCGCGAGAGGCGCTGATGAAGTTGTCAGCGGACTCCGTGAAGAGCATCGCGGTGAAGGCCTTCTCGTAATACGAGCCGACGTTCAGCGTGTACTCCGAGTTGTAGTCACGGCCCTGGTCGCGCGCGAGCTGGTTCTCGATGGGGCGACCACCAAGAGAGATGGTGCCGAAGCCGCCGGTGACGCCGTTGGCGACGCTGAGTGCGACCTTGCCAGTGGGGCGGAGAATGCCGGTACCGTCGAAGGAGCGGAGAACCTTGTCACCCGTTCCGAGCGTCCCGTGATCGCCCGGCTCGGGCCGCGCGAAGACGTGGGCGAAGTGGTCGAAGGCAATCGAGCTGGCAACGGTGTTGTCGAGGGCATTTGCCTGGAGAACTTCCGCTACGAAGCCCGAGGGGTCCTCGCCACCGGTGTTGTACTGCGTGACCGTGTCACGGGAGAGGGTGACGTAGAGCGCAATGGCCTTCGCCGAGTCGCGCATCTTCTCGTGGTAGCGGCTGAGGGTGCGGTGGAACGCGCCCCAGATGCTGAAGTCACGGCGGCCGCGGCGGTAGTCGGTGAAGATGTGATTCACCTCCTGCTGCGCGAGCCAGAAGTGCATCTGCTCGTAGATGTCGGCGCCGTTGTCGTGACGGTAGACGGCGATGTTGCCGAGGTCCGCCCAGTTGTCGCTCGCGAAGCCGTGAGGCACGCGGACGCGGCTCGCGGCGTCGTGGGCGTGGGTCTTGTCCTTGGTGTCCTTGAGCGTGTCCCACTGGACGAAGTCCACCTTGGGCATCGCGCAGCGCGTCGGCTTACCGGCCTCGTCGGTCACGATGTGACCGTCGATGACGTTGCTCCAGGCGCCGTCCTTCTCCTCGTTCCAGTTGAGAGGCTTGAAGGACTGAGCGTCGACCGCGCTGCAAGACTCGATGAGCTTGTAAGTCTTGTCGAGCTGCGAGTAGTGGATCGAGGCGTTGCCCGTCCCGTATTGGTAGCCGAGGAGGCCGCCGAACTCATCCTGGTGAGCCTCGGCCGCGGAGCCGGCGTCAGCCAGCGCCTTGAACCGGGAGTCGGCGTAGACCGTGGCGACTTGGCCGTAGAACATACGGGCCGCGCCGAAGTCGTACGCGCCGAGCGCGAGCATGTCCTGGGTGGGCTCACCCGGGTACTCCATCGTGGACGAGTGCGCCCACATCTCGAGCAGGTTTTTGTGCTCGTTCTGCGTGACAGGATCGAGCCAGCGCGGTCCGACGCAGGATGCGCCGTCCGACGAGCCGTCGTCTTTGCAATCCTTGGTGGTCGCTGTGGAGAGCTTCTTCGCGTTCGTGCGGAGGAGCCAGTACTGCGGGCGGAAGTTCCACGCGTCGGAGGAGGAGACGAAGTTGTGGCGGAGCGCGATGGAGTGACCCATCTCGTGCGCGACGACTGCGTAGTGAACGCGGCGACGAAGGTAGTCCTTCATCTTGTCCGCGCGCTCGGCCTGCGCAGAGGGCGCGTCCTTCGCGTTGAAGTTGCCGAACTTCTGCTGGAGGATCTCTCCGAGGGCGACGTACCCGAGAGGCGCCGTGGCCTGGAACTCCATGATGCAGGTGCCGCGAGCCGCGAGGTTCGCTTCCTTGCGCTGCTCGAAGGCGCGGCGCATCTGGGGGTTGAGCCCCTGGAAGATCGACGTGGCCTGGACCTGGGTTGCCGGGTCGACAGCGACCGAGCCGAAGCCTGCGGAAGCAAGCTGCTGCATGGCGGGGGTGGCGAGCTTCGCCTCGAGGGTGGAGCCCTTCGCCATGTTCATACGAGCCTGGTACATCGGCGCGTTGACGGACGATGCGTCAGCCGAGCCCTTGACGTTCTGGATGCTCTTCAGATTGGCGACCAGCGCGTTGTGGAGCTGGCTGGCCTGGCCGTTCCCGAGGCGACCCGCAGCCTGCACCTTGGCAGACGCAGCGTTCATCTTCTCGACGGTCGAGCCGGCGGCGGCAGCGACGCGCTTGTCCATCTCGTCCTTACCCATGAGGGGCGTGAGCGCGCCACCCTTGGTCTGACGAGCGGCCTCAACCCACTGGTTGATGTACTTGCCGTCGGTAACGTCCTCGGTCTTGAGCTCGCCGTTGATGTAGCGGAGTGTGTCGACGATGCCGCGCGACCAGAGGTCGTCGACGTGCGTCCACACGTTGATGCTCGCCGCGACGTGCTCGCCCGTGACCGGGTCGTTCGAGTCGCTCATGATGCCCCACGGAGAATCCGTCTCGGGCGTCGCGATGGCGGTGACGAGGTGGTAGCGGAGGTCGCCGAGGCGAGCCACGTTGCCGACCGCGCCGCATTCCTTCGCGTCCTTGTCGGACACGGGGCTGTGGCAGAGGATGACCATCGGCTTCGCTTTCGCGAGGTCGACGACAGCCGGGCTGTAGTTGCGCTGCTCGCCGAGCTTGTCGGCGAGCTTGTCGCAATCCGCGGGGGCCGTGCCGGGGACTTCACCGCGCTTGCACGCGTTGATTTCCTTCACGAGGTAGAGGGCGTCCTCTTCCTCGGCGAAGTTACCGGTGATGACGTTGCCGCAATCCGTCGGGTTCGCACCCGGCGTGAAGCGCTGGCACTCGGCGTACTTGGCGGCGAGAACGGCGCCGCGCATCGCGGTGTCCCACTCCTCGGTCGCTTCGCGGTTCGAGTCGAAATAGAGGTCCGGGCTGCCTTCGGCGTAGTGCCAAACGATCGGCTTCTGAACGCGGTCCTTGAAGGGGAGCGAGCACTTCTCGTTGAACGTGTCGCAGTGCGACATGCCCTTGACGTACGGCTGGCCGTCCTTGCCGACCATGCCGTCGACGGCGCAATCGTCGTCGACCTTGCAGGACACCGCGCCGGTCATCGCTTCCGGGTTGGTGTAGTAGTGGTTGCGCTCCCAGATGTTGTAACGGGAGATGTAGCGCTTGTGCTTCGCGTCCACGAGGCCGTAGTCGCGGGCGTAGCCCTCGCGCTCGGTATGAAACGCGCCGTAGGCTTCGAACTTTTGGCCGTCCCAGTTGAGGGGCTCGTAGTCCGTGTCCACGACCTTCTTGAAGGAGTGGCGGATGGTGAGCTCGTTCGGGTTGCAGTTGCCGCTGGGCGACGTGCCGCCGGCGATCAGGTTCGGGAGCATGCAGCCCGGGAACTTGAAGCCGCCACCGAAGTCGATCATCTTCGGGTTCGCGAACAGCTTGTTCGTGACGTCGAAGTAGCCCTTGTCGAGATCGAACTGGGGCGCGTTCACATCCTCCGGATTGCGGATGTCGAACTCCATCGGCGAGTACTCGATGGCGTTGTAGACGCCGAGCAGCGACAGCGTGTCGAAGTCGTAGGCCGTCGTGACCATGTTCTTCGAGAAGTCGACGCGCACGTAGTCGCGATTGACCCAGGCGCGGTCCTGGTCGTTCTCCTCGACGACGTTCGACTCTTCACCGGTCTGCGAGTTGTACGCGCGACGGATGTCGAACTGCTTCTCGATCGCGAACTCGTAGACGACGAGGCCGTCGTTCTGCGCGAGGGGCTTGCTCGGATCCGCCGCATCGGCAATCGGATGCGCGAGGCCCTGCTGGTCGGTGCCCGAGATGCGCTCGAAGCTGACGCGACCGACGAGCTTGCTCTCCTGGATCTGCCACTTGATCTTGGAGACCGAGTTGATGCTGTTCGTGAACAGCTCGGCGTCGCCGCCGGACTGGCCGTACGGCACCTTGATGAGCATCGAGCGTGCGTAGAACTCCGGATCGTCCTTGGCGTCCGTGTAGTTGCTGCCAACGAGGAAGCTCTTGGGAATCGCGTTCAACTGAACGCGGTTGATCGGGTCACGCTGTGCCGCGCAACCGACCATTCCACTGGAGCTGCCTGCGCACCCCACAACGAGGGCTGTCAAGCCGACCCTGCCCAACCACTTCGACTTCATCCCGACCTCCTAAACGCTTTTCTGGCTTCGCAACTCGTGTGGCGACGCGCGCCCACATGCAACTGCTAGACCTGTTTTCAAACTCACGAAATTACCAAGCTTTTTCCCGTACTAGCGACCCGGCGTTAGGTCCGTGACTCGCGCTTGGAGCGTTCTCCGTCAGCGGCCGCACGGGCAAACGCCCCGGTACGGATGGTCACAGCCCGTGCGTGCGCCTCGAGGCCTTCCAGTCGAGCGAGCGCGCAGATGGCTTGCTCGTCTCTTCGCAGCGCGTCCGCCGAGTAGCGGATGAGCGAGGTACGAGCCACGAAATCGTGGACCCCCAGCGGAGAACCGAAGCGAACCGCCCCTCCCGTCGGCAGGACGTGAGAAGGCCCGGCGACATAGTCCCCGGCTGCCTCAGGCGTCAAGGCCCCCACGAATACGGCCCCGGCGTGACGAATCGACGCCAGAAGGGCTTCCGGCTCCTCGACCTGAAGGCTGAGGTGCTCGGCAGCAATGGTGTTCGCGACCTGCACGAGCTCAGCTCGACCAGGGACCACGAACGCCTGACCATGGCGCCGGAGCGCCTCGCGCGCGATCAGTTTCCGAGGAAGCGTCTCGAGCTGTTGCTCGAGCTGAACCTGGACTGCCTCGACCAGCTCGCGGGACTCGGAGGCGAGAAGGACATAGGCATCCTCGTCGTGCTCCGCCTGCGAAAGCAGATCCGCTGCGACGATTTGCGGCTCTGCCGTGGCGTCCGCAAGCACGAGTATCTCACTCGGCCCGGCGATCGAGTCGATCGCCACGGACCCGTAAACCAAGCGCTTTGCGCACGCCACGTAGGCGTTGCCAGGGCCCACGATCTTGTCGACGCGCGGCACGCTCGCGGTGCCGTACGCGAGCGCGCCGATTGCCTGAGCTCCGCCCGCATCGACGATGCCGGTCACGCCGCCGAGATGCGCGGCCGCGAGGATCATGTCGTCCGAGCCGTCGTGCGGATCGGACGAGAGCGGCGTCGCCAGGATGATCTCGGGGACCCCGGCGACGTGCGCGGGGATGGCCGTCATCAGCACGCTCGAGGGATAGCGAGCCTTGCCGCCCGGCGCGTAGACGCCAACGCGATCGAGAGGGCGCACGCGGATGCCCAGCGAAAGCCCATCCTCCTCGAAGCGAAAACCGTCGCCGCCGAACATCTGCGCGCGCTCGACGCCGTGGAAGCGCCGGATCCGCGCCGCGGCGTGCTCGAGGGCCTCACGCGCCTCGACGGGAAGCCGCGCGAGCGCGGCAGCCCCGTCGAAGTCGACGCCACGACTGCGAAAAAGCGTGCGGACTGCACGCTTCTCGAAGCGCTCGACGTAGCCGAGGACCGCGCTGTCGCCGTCCTTGCGCACGGCGGCGAGAATCTCGCGGACGACGCCTTCGACCTTCGCGGAGTCGGTCTCGCCACGATTGCGTAACAGCGCGAGCGTATTGGCAAAAGCCGGGGTTCCGTGGGTATTCAAGGCCAGCAAGGTGGGGCCGGACTACTTAGCGCAGGGGGGCAACAAGTCACGCTCAACCATGGCTTTTGCTCCGCTTAATCGACGGGGCTCGCCGTGTGAGGTTCATGCGTGCAACACGGGCGGACCGCGTCGCTCTCGCTCGCGCCGGCGAAACTGCCCGGAGGGCTGCGCATGAGTGGAAGGCGATGGCGCCGACGGCGGCCCGGGGTGCCCCTCATCTAGCTGCTCATCTAGCTGCTCTTCTTAGCTGCTCATCTAGCTGCGCTTCCCGGACAACGACGTCATCGAGCTCGACCGTGGCCTGCGTTCCGGCCGAAAACGATCACGAAAAGTGAACAAGCGGTGCTAGGTTAGCTCCCTTTCGCGCCTGGCCCGGATTCGGGGTTTCGGTGTATTCCACGCGCGAATGTGGCATCGGTGATGGAGACGCGAGGGTTCCCGTGGACAGTGATCTCGCAGATGCGGTCGAGGGGCTCAAGGAAGTCTTCCAGAAGCGAAAGCTCGAATGCGCGTTCGGTAAGGCCGACAAGGCGCTCGTCGAAGACCTCCGCAAGCAGCTCCGCATTCCTTCGCGTTTCCGTGCGTTTCTCATCGGCGCCGACCCCCTGAAGGTCGAGACCGTGACGCCTGTTGAGCGCGTGCGCTTGATGCCGGCGGCGGAGCTCGTGAAGGCCCAGACGGTCATCACCTCGCCTCCGGAAGGCGCGACGCCGTCACTCGACTGGAAGGCCGGCTGGGTGGTCATCGCCGAGAGCTCGCTCCTCGGTGATCCGTACTTCCTCGATACCTCGAAGCCCGATCCCGAGGGTGACTGCCCAGTCTACACCGCGATCAGCGGTCAGCCGCGCTGGGTCCCGACCCTCGCCGCGTCGAGCTTCGCGCAGTTCCTCCGGATCCTCTCCACCGCGATGGAGATCGCCGCCGGCTTCGGCGACGGCATCATGGACGACGAGGACGAGGACAGCTTCCGCGAGTCGCTCGGACCCAAGGTGAAGGTCATCGACGCTCCCGCCCTGCGCGCCGGCCACTGGACGTAGGGTCCGCGGCGACGTAGGACCGCGCCCATGGTCGAGTCCGCTTACGCGCAGAGCCGTTACAAGGCGCCCGAGATCGAGCATCGCTACGGACCGAACGTCCGGTTGCTCGACGACCCGCTCGCGTGGACGCAGCTCGCGCGCTTGTGCGCGCGCGAGACCGTGCAGCCAGAGGTCGGCAAGCTCGTTCGCGTCCTCTACGAGAAGCTCGCCCAGGTGGTGCTCGCCTCGGAGTTCCCGCGTGCGCGCGTGGCCGTGCCGACACGTATGGTCATCAAGTCACCCGAGGCCGTGTATCGCGGCGTCGCGCTCGAGCCGCACACCAAGTGCGTGACCGTCGGGATCGCGCGCGCCGGCACCATGCCCTCGCAGATCGTCTACGACCTCCTCAACGAGGTCATCGATCCCGCGGGCGTCCGCCAGGATCACCTCTTCATGTCGCGCGCCACCGATGCCGACGGCAAGGTCATCGGCGCCACGTGGCACGACGCGAAGATCGGCCGCGACGTCGAGGACCGCATCCTCATCGTCCCCGATCCGATGGGCGCCACGGGCTCGTCGATCAACAGCGCGCTCACCCACTACAAGACGCGGCTCGAAGGCAAGCCGCGGCTCTGCATCACCATGCACCTCGTCGTCACGCCGGAGTTCATCCGCAACGTGCTCGCCGAGCACCCCGAGACCATCATCTACGCGCTCCGCCTCGATCGCGGCCTCTCACCGTCGAAGGTCCTCTCGACGGTGCCGGGGACGCACTGGGCCGAGGAGCGCGGCCTCGACGAGCACCAGTACATCGTCCCCGGTGCCGGCGGCGTCGGAGAGATCCTCAACAACGCCTGGGTGTGACGCGGCTGACGCACGTCACAGGCCGCAGAGATCGCCGACGGGCATCCCGGCGCCGTACACCGCCTGGATCCCGGCGAGCGATAGCGATCGGCTCCACATCACGACGTCGTCATAGGCGGAGTCGCTCGGGAACTGCCCGCTCGCGAGACGGACGTACGCAACTGCCGGTGCCTCGGCGACCCAGCTGCCTCCCGTCTCGCGTCGTGTGACCGAGGCATCACCGTCCGCGCCGTTGAGCGTGAACGAGATGGTCGGCGCCGATCGACTCCAAGTCTCGACGACGTGGTTCCAGTTCGCCTTCCAGTAAGGGCTGAACTCCGCCGCGTTCCCGCCGGCGCTGGTGATGGTGCTGGTCGCTGGTTCGTTGTTGTATCCGCCGAAGAAGCTCCCCGGCATGACCTGCGCGATGATGATCGGCCCCGACGCATTGGCGCTCACGATGGCGCGATCGCCGACCGGCTTCCAGAAGATGCGCTGGACGGTGGGCGGCCACGTCCACTGCGGCTTCAGCCACATCGCGAACGTCCCTTCGTTCCGCGGATACGGGACGCCGCCGTCGCCGACGGCGTAATACATGCCGCTGCCCGGGCCGGTAAGCAGGACACCCGTGCCAAAATGGCCGGGTACGAAGGTGTTCGCCGGTGGTGCGTCGGGGCTGACGCCTTGCGCCGTCGTGAGCGTGCCGTCGAAGCGTGCGTACATCACGATGCCGTCGCAGAACGACGGTCGCATCGTAACCCGTCCAGTCGACCTCGGCGTCGAGGCCGGCGTCGACGAGGACGATGTTGCCGTCACCGCTGCTCGCGCTGCCGTCACTGGCTCGCGCATCCGTGGCGCCGCAGCTCTGGCAGGCGCCGACCGTGAGATCCCCGGCGCCGCTCAGCGTGTTGCACGCGAGCACGGCGAGCGGCATCCCGACTACCGCGACGATGCCTGCTCTACGACCCCACCGCCGCATGCGTCGATCGTAGCGCGGGCCCGGGAAATCAGCGCTTGTTCTTCCTGCGCGGATTGTGCTTGTTCACGAGCGCCAGGTAGTCCGGCATCGCGCTCTCGCTCGGCGGCGCGTAGCGCTTGGCCGCCAGCTCGGCGTAGGCGGGCAGCTTCTCCACCATCGCGCGCAGCTCGTCGCGGCCGGGGATGGTTGCGTCCCTCTCCCAGGCCTCGAGCGCGGCGGCGAGCTCGGCGACCTTCGTGCCGCGGAGGTGACCGCGCTTGCCGAGGTCGTGATAGCTCCGCGCTAGCGCGTCGCCGTCGAAGCGATGCTGCGTCACGAGCTCGGTGGCAACGCGCAATACGCCCTGCGCCGAGAGCCGTTCGTCTTCCTGTACGACGAATGCAGCTTGCAAGTAGTTGTAGAACGGGACGACGCGCGTGCCGTAGATGGCGAAGTCGCCCGGCGGTGTCTGCTGCTCGAGATGGATGAGGATGCGCTCGACGACCGCCGTCCCCTTGACGAGTCGCACGCAGCGGATGACTTCGTCGAGCACGTCCTCGTAGACGCGGCCGCGCTCGCCGATCGCGTGCACCAGCTCTTCGCCTGCGCGTCCCGCCATGATGTCGGCGTAGAGCGCGTAGACGAACGCATCGGCCTCGGCGTCGTCGCCGAACAGCGTCTCGCGTGCGTCGCTGTCTCCGACAGCGGTGCGCGCACGGAGGAGAGCCGGCAACTTGTAGCCGAGCTGATCCTTCACGGCGCGGAATCGCAGGCGCAGCACGTTCTGGAGATTTGGCTTGAGGATGAACGAGTCCCACACGATGCCGTCGAGGCGCAGCTTGTCCTCCAGACGCCGCCGCATCTGCTCGGGCGATCCCGAGAGGATATGGATCGACACGCCGGCGCGGGCCATCTCGCGGAGGAGCGTGGCCGCCCCGGGGTTCGTGCGCTTCTCGTCGGCGCGCTCGAAGGCGGTGCGCACCAGATCGCGGACGGTGTCGAACTCGGTCCGCAGGTACGTCTTGTCGAGATCCCAGCGTGAGATGTGACGTGTCACCCGGACTCCGCGTGGTTCATTCGCTGCTGCTCGTGGGCTTCTTGCGCCTCGTCGTCGTCGGCGCAGCGCGGATGGCCTCGACCATCTCACGCGGCGGCGCGCGCTTGAGACGGCGCGGCGGGAGCAGCTCGGCCTCGCTGGAGATCTTCTTGGCGAGGAAGATGGCGGCGTCGAGCTTGTAGAAGTTGCGCGTGCGATAGAACTTGAGCGCGTTGTCGTTGTTCTCGGCCACCTCGAGGACGAGGTGGGTGCAGCCGCGAACGCGCGCGAGATGCTCGATCTGCTCGAGGAGGAACGCGCCGATGCCCTGGCCTTGCAGCTCGGGATGCACGGCGAGCTCCTCGACGTAGAGCGGGCGCATGTCGCGGCTCGAGAAGTAGCGCTGGTTCATCCAGTTGTCGGACCCGACGATCTCGAACGCGCACTCGGCGTAGCCGACGATGACGTCCTTATTGGCGATCTTCGCCTCGAAGAGGAGCTGCTCGATGCCCTCCTCCTCGTAGACCTCGAGGAAGCGCTTCTTCAGTCGCGGGCGCTGGTACTCGACGGTCTCGCGATTCACGTCACGGAAGCAGAGCTTCAGGAACTCCCACGTGCGATTGAGATCGCGGCGATGGATGCGGCGGACGCGCACCTCCGGCGGTGTCCGCGCGGACGGCGTCGAGTCGCGCTCGCGATCGGCAGCGGTATCGGGCTCTTCGGAGGACGCAGACGGCGGCACGGTCGCCATGCAGCTCCCAGCTTACTGCACCCGCGGGAACCCGAGACGCGTTACTTCGCGCGCGCTATTTCGCCGGCGCAGAACAGGCCGCGACGGGGCCGCGCGCGGTGGGGTTGCACGTGGTCATTCCCAGGCTCGCGCACGCGATCTTCGTGAGACGTCCAGCCGCGCAGAAGACGAGCGACTGCCCGTCGTCGGCGCACTTGGGGAGCATCTCCTTGTCGCATTCGACGTCCGCGGCCACGTAGCAGCCGGCGCGCGGCCCCGAGCCCGTGCAGCGCAGGCCGAAGCCGGCGCAGTCGCTGACGCGCACCTTGCCGAAGTGGTCTGCGGTCGAGCACTCGACGAGGCGATCGCCTTCGCAGTGGCGCGCGCCGAGGAGGTCGCACCGTCGTCGTCCAGGGAGCTCGCAGCTCGCGGTGGCCTCGAAGCTGCTATCGTCCTTGCGCTCCTCGCAGCGCGTGCCGGGCCGGCACTTCGCGCGCTCGATGGCGCCATCGTGACACGAGAGGACGGCGCCCTCTCCGTCGCAGCGCGCTTCCGGAGCGCCGGCGGGGCACTTCTGCGGGGCGAAACAGGCGCGAATCACCAGGCCGCCCGCCGCCTTCATCTCGCGGCACGTGGCGCCGAGCGCGGTGCAGTCGCTGACGGTGCTCTCCTGCGCGTCGTCGTCACCACAGCTCACGAGGCGATCGCCGTCGCAGCCCGACACTACACCGGGCCGCTGCGAGCAGAACTGCGCTGCCTTCGCGTCGCCGCCGCCGTGGATGCAGGTGTTGATCTGATCGCACGTCGTGGCTTGCGTGAAGCACTTCTGAAGCGGGTCCGGGCCCGAAGGATCGTGCTGCGCGACCCACCAGTCGACGCACGCGCTCGGATCGCGGAGACGCGGCGCGTCGTGGCTGTGCGTGCACGATGCGATCCTCGCGCAGGTCTCCGAGACCTGCTGCAGCGACACGGGATCCTTGCGCGGGACTGCGGCGGCCGCCACCTTCGGGGCAGGCTCCGTCCCGCCACACGCGCCGAGCGGCAACGCTGCGAGCAGCGAAGCGAGGAGCGAACCCAGGATCGAGACGCGCGCACGCCGGTTCATGACGCGCCGAGCATAACGCTGACGGTGCTCAGACTGCGATCGACTTCTTGAGGTCTTCGAGCGAGTGGAGCAGCTCGTGGGCGCCCGATGCGAACGCGAGCTCGAGGGCCTCGAGCAGGTAGCGATGCGCCTCGTCGTTGCGGTCGCGGATGGCCGAGACCTGCGCGAGAGCGCCTAGCACGCGCGCGCGATCGGAGCCGGTCGGCCCTGCCATGTCGAGCGCCTCGCGGAGAACGCCCTCGGCATCGGTGAACTGACCGGCGGTGGTCAGCGTCTCGCCGAGCTTGCGGGCGAAGATCAGCACCGCGCGCATCGGGTCGTCGAGCTCGCCGCGGAACAGCTCGCGGCGCGCGAGGTCGAGGCCGCGGCGGAGGGCCGAGATCGAGCCGCCCAGGTCACCGCGCGTGGTGGCGCGGCTGGCGACCTGCTCGAGCAGGATGAGCGCCTGGAACGTGTTCTGCGCGCTGTACTCGTGGAGGGCACGCGCCTCGAGCGGCATGCCGCTCTCCTCGCCGATCTCCGCGCAACGACCATGAAGGCCACGTCGGACGGCCGCGGGAATGGTCGCGAGGACGACATC
>JAYTOQ010000088.1:0-2991 GCA_043747665.1 Polyangiaceae bacterium
CGTGCACGCGATGGTGGTCGAGACACCGTCGAACACGTAGACGTGCAACGTCACGCGATTCGCCTTGAAAGCGTCGACCCACGTTGGGCACGGCGGCACCGGGGCGGATACTTCCTTGAGCGCCGGCCGTGCGGGCGCCGGACCAGGGGCGCACGACACGCACGCCACGCACGCTAGAACGGTCGCCGAGAGCGCACACGTGAGAATGCGGCGGTCGCTCACGAGCGTAGACCGTCTCACGTCGCGTTCACGTCGGTCGTTCAGGTCGCGGGCCTCTTCGCGTCCGCGGCCTTCGCATTGTAGCCCTCTTGATGGACGGGGAACACGGGGGTGCCGTTACGGCGAAGGTCGCGCTTGTTGCGCTTGCCGGCGGTGGTCTGCTTGCGCTTGCGGATGCGGTCGAACTGCTGGGATGACGAGACCATGATTTTCCTCGGAGGGCCTCGCACCATGGCGAAGGACGCCCGCGCTGTCAAGGCTGCCGGCTTGCGCAAGCCCGTAGTCTCGCGGGCTTCGAAATGAAAAGCGTCTCCCGGCTGGCGAGCGCGGGAGACGTTCCGGCGCGCAGCGCGCGCCACGTCACGTCACGTCTCAGTGACGAACCGTGATGTTCGCCGTGTAGGTCGCCTCGGCGAACGGAGCGACCTTCGCCTTGCCGAGCGCGGCTTTGATGCAACCTTCGGCCGGCTTGCCGGCCGCGCCGCCCGTGACGCTGACGTTCTGGACGGCGCCGCCGGACGTGAACGTGATCGAAGCGCGCGAGACCGGGTCGTCGGGACCGAGGCACGCGCGTGCTCCTGGGAGAACCGCGCCGATCGCGCCGGTGACGGCGCCCTGCGAGGGCTTCTGCGGAACGGTTCCCGCCGCGAACTGCGGGCCGGTGTTGCCCGCCGCGGGGGTCGCGTCGACGGCCTTGCCGTCTGCGCCGACAGCCTTGCCCATCGCGCTGCCGAGATCGCCGCCCGGACCCGCGGGGGTCGTGGGCAGATCCTTCGCGGAGAGCTTGGGGCCCTCTTCCTTGACCGGCGCAGGCGCGGGCTTGTCGTTCTTGGCGATCGCGGCGGCGGGAACCCCGCCCTTGGGGGCGACCTTCGGAGCGGCCGCGAGCTTCGTGTCGGGCGTCGCCGTCGGAAGCGCGTTCGGGCCCACCGACGGATCCGTGGCGGGCGCCGGCGTCGTATTGACGGCATCCGCAGGCCTCGCCTCGGGAGATCCAGCCGTGATCGCCGGCTGCGTGACGGCCGCCGTGTTCTTCGCGAGCTGCTCGGCCGCGCGGTGCTTCATGAAGAAGAATCCACCGGCAGCCATCGAGCTCACGGCGACGAGACCGCCGAGGACGAGCGCGATGACCTTGCCGTTGCCCTTCTTGATCGCCGGAGCGGCGATGGCGCGCTGCGACGAAGACGCGACCGCACCGCCATAGCCACCGGCGGCCGAAGGCGCGAACGAGACCGGCGCGGAGAGCGAGCCGGGCGGGAGCGAAGCGGGCGCCGAGAACGGCGGCATCGAGGGCGCCGGCTGCTGATACTGCTGCGACACGGGCGCCTGTGCGAGCGCACCGGACGCGCGGGAGACCGGGGCAGAAGAAACGGGGCCCGGCTTCACCGAAGCGGGCTCGTCGTCGAAGAGGCCGTCGCTGGCAAGCGGCGTCGACTGCGCGCGGACCGCTGCATGCGGATCCGACTGCGAGGCCATCGCGAGGTCGACGATGCCGGAGTCGTCCTTCTTCGCTTCGACGGCGCGCTGTACGCCGCTCGGAGCGGAAGAGTGGGGGGCCTTCACGGAGGGCGGCGGCGGCGTCATGGCGCTCATCGGTCCGGCGGCCATCTTCGCGAGGTCCTGAAGGCTGCGGCGATCGCGCTCTCGGTCGGCAGGCATCGTCATCGTTTCACCCTTTGAGACGCGTGTTTCCCCGGCTTTTTCGGGGGCACTGATTGCGGCGGAGTTATGACCTTCCCCCTCGAATTGTCCAAGGGGCTCGGCGAATAAATTCTCCTCGGAGACGTGCGCGGTGGTCGGTCCTGGGGCTCCCG
The DNA here is from genome assembly GCA_043747665.1 of Polyangiaceae bacterium. Classification (GTDB taxonomy): domain Bacteria; phylum Myxococcota_A; class Polyangia; order Polyangiales; family Polyangiaceae; genus Labilithrix. The sequence continues at coordinate 2,034 of JAYTOQ010000088.1, forward strand.
ATCGCACGCGCTCGTCGATGCGGAGGGCCATTTCTTCCCACTGCAGCGGAGTTTTCTCGTCCTCGGGCCACTCTCGTAGCACCGCGTCGAGGCTCACTTTCTTCGGCGTCTCACTCACGTCCCATCTCCCTCGGAGTCGAAGCCCCGGGCGTTCAGAAACTCCTTCAGCTTGCGCCGCGCTTCGTGGATGCGCCATGCGATCGTGCCTTCCGGGGCACCCAGGATAGACGAGACGTCCTCGTGGGAGCGGCCGTCGATGCAGACGAGGATGAGGGTCGTCCGGAGCGTCTCGCTGAGCTGGTCGATGCCCTGACACAGCACGAGGTAGAGCTCCCGACGTTGCGCTGAGCCCGCGGGGTCGGACGTCTCCGGTCGCTTGTCCGTCAAGACGGCATCGAGGCGGGGATCGTCCGAGTCATGGGTCGCGCGCGAGGTCTTCCGTGACCGGATTCGGTTGAGCGAGAGGTTGATAGTGATCCGGTAGAACCAGGTGTACGCCTCGCTTCGACCGTCAAAGCGAGCAAGCGCCTGGAACGCACGGATGAACGTCTCCTGGGTGACGTCCTCAGCCTCGGCGCGATCGCGGAGCATGTGGACGGCGAGCCGATGGATGCGTTGCTGATGGCGGCGCACCAGCTCACCAAAGGCAGCTTTTTCCCCATCGCGGGCGCGATCGACGAGCTCGCGGTCAGTCGGTTTCGGCATCGTCGGCGTGCGGGCTCGCTTCAGGCTACCCGCGGGGCGGGTATGGGACGCTGGCGGGTCGTTCCCGTTGCTGGAGATGAGCGCGCTTCGCGATTCTGCAAAGAATGCTCCGGTCTCCGCTTCCGCCCCTGCGGTCCTGGGTAGGGCTCGTGACGATACCGTGTCCACGCAGCTTGGACAAAAGACGTTGTGCGTCCTTGGGTCGGGCGGAGCTCCGGCGCGGGGGAACGGGCGGCGTGCCCGGAGCATCTAA
>JAYTOQ010000089.1:0-7261 GCA_043747665.1 Polyangiaceae bacterium
GGCGCCGCCCGCGTACGAGTCCTCGTTGAAGTCGATCCCGGCGGTCATGCGCAGGAGCTGCTCGAGGGTGATGTCGCCATATCCCTTCTTCGCGGCGAGCTCCGGGACATAGGATACGAGCCGGTCGTCGATGGACCGCAGCACGCCGTCTCGCACCGCACATCCGACGAGGACGGCGGCGAACGTCTTGCTCATCGAGAACGACGGTAGCTGCGTGGTACGCGTGACGCGACCGAAGTAGCGCTCGTAGACGATGGCGTCGTCCTTCACGACCAGGAACGCGCCGGTGTGGTTCTGCTCGAGGAGCTCTTCGAACGAAGCGTAGGTCCGGTGCCTGGACCGGGTGATGCCGATCCTCGCCTCGGTGGCGCTCGTGAGAAGCGGCGCCGGGCTTGTCGCGCGAACCTCGCGGCTGTCGAAGTAGGTCGGCGCGGAGAGGCTCGGCTCGCCGAAGTACATGATGCGCGAGTAGAGGCAGCTAATGCACGCGAGACTACACCCGAGCGCGACGACGATGGCTGCTGCACGACTCCGCCACATCCGAGAGGGCGTGGTCTAGCACGGGCCGCCTCGATCCCTCATGCGGAACGCGCTCAAGCGAAGCGCTGGACCTCGGCGGCCATCCGTCCACTAAGGACGAGGCGAAGCATGCGGAGCTCGGCGCGCGTATGCCAGAGCTGGTTCTTCCACGGCGTCGTCACATTGGCTTCGAAGAGGCGATGGCTCGCCTGTGCGATCCCGAAATCGACCAGCGGAGCCGCTGCCGCGAGCCACGGCTGTCGTGTGATGGCGGCAGCCCCGAGCAGCGCCAGGCACGAGAGCGTCGCGACGGCATGGAGCAGGTGCGTCTCGTGACGCGTGTGGAGGCGAACGTAGTGCGGCCAGAAGTCCTCGAAGGCGTGCACCGCATAGACGTCGGCGGTCATGCGGCCTCCCGGAGCGCTCGATCGAGCGCGTCCGTGGCGTCCTGCGTGCCGCGACGGATGCGCGGATCCCGCACGCCGTCGAAATCGTCGAGACGATCGAGGAAGCGACGGACCACGTCGGGGTCGATGCAATCGGCACGCATGCCGAGACCGAGCCTCGCGAGCCACGCGGCGTTGAGCTCCTGCTCGGGCTGCCGGCGCACGGGGATGCTCAGCACCGGCTTGCCCAGCACCACCGCCTCGGAGAGCGTCGTGAAGCCACCGTTCGCGATGACGGCGCGCGCCGATGCCAGGTCGCGCACGAAGCGGGGCTCATCGAAGGCGCGGAGCTCGACGTTGCCGATGGTCTCCTCGCGCCCGAGCCCGTACACCACGAACTTCGTGCCGCTTACCGCCGCGAGCGCCGGTACGAGGCGCGAATCGCCGGAGCTGGTCTGGTAGACGAGGACGTGCTCGCCGCGCGTGGCCACCGCCTCGGCGACGGCACGACGGACGACGGGCCCCACCAGCGTGGTCGATCCCCAGCGCGGCTCGGGGAAGAAGAACGACGTCACCACGTAGTGCGCGCAGCGCGGCGTCTTGGCGGTGACGACGGCGCGAGCGAGGCGAAACGAGCTCGTCGCGTCCTTCACTGCACGCGGATGGCGGAAGCGATCCACGACGTGCTGGTGATCGACGGAGATCACCGGACGCCCAAGCAAGCCGCCCACCGCGGTCGTGAACGTGTCGAAGTCGGTGACGAGGACGTTCGGATCGAAGTCGATCACGTGATCCCAGGCCACCTCGGCGTTGCGCGCGATTGCGCGTGGAGCGGAGCGCAGCAGCTGGAGGAGCGTCCGACCGAGCCTCGCTTCACCCTCGGCAAAGCGCATGCTCATGCCGTCGATCGGCAGGACGTCGAGCCCGTGCCGCGCGAGGATCCCCACCGCGCGGCCCGAAGCCGCGAGCTGCACGACGTGGCCACGCGCCTCGAGATGCTGCGCGAGCGCGCGCGCGCGCATCGTGTGACCGAGCCCGCATCCCGTGACTCCGTAGAGAATTCGCATCGCGGGATGGACGGCCAGGCGACCCCGGCCATTCCGTGAAATGCCTGTGAATCGGGCGCGAACCTCGCGCGAACGCCGACGCGGACGCGGTCAGCGCCGACGTCGTTGGGCGGCCTCACTCGTGGGTCGTCGAGCCGAGGAGGCTGTCGGCGATCTGCTTCACCTTCGCGTCGGGATCGACGCGCCGTCGCTCCTCGAGGACCGCGACCGCCTCCGGGTAGAGCTCGCGCATCGCGAAGAGGTTGCCGAGCAGCGCTGCTCTGACGCCGGGGTCGGGATCGGCCGATGCTCGCGCGCGCTGCACCTCGAGGCTGCGCGCGGTCGCATCGCGATACGAGAGGGCAGTGGCGGTGCGCGAGCGCAGCGCGGCGTCCTCGTCGGCGGCGACGATCTCGAGGAGCCGCGCCTCGGCCTCGTCGGCGCGCACGAGCCGCAGCGCGAACGCCGCCTGTCCGCGCTGCTCCGCAGACGTGGCGTGCGTCCATCGGAGCACATCGTGCAGGATGCGCGGGGACCCAGTATTTCCAAGGATCGCCAGATCCAGGAGCAGCCGCGGCTCGTCGTGCTCGTCGGCGAACGCCTTCGCGAGCGCCTCGTCGACGATGGCGCTCGCGCGCTGCGGCGCTCGTGTTGCGAGCGACCTTGCCATGATCCCGAGCGACATCGACGCCGTCGCCGCGAGCTCCGGCGTGGCCGATGCACCCCGCGCGTCACGAACCGATCGCAGCGCCGCCTCCGCGTCCTCGCCGGGCACCGGCATCATGCCGAGCGTCGCGATGACCTGCTTCTTCGCCTGCGTGCTCGAAGACGGGACGTGCAGCGCCGCGATGAGCGCCGCCTGCGCCTCCTTCGAGCCGGTGGCGCCGAGCGCCGCGAGCACCACCTGGAACGACGACCCGCTCGGATCGAGCGGCGCGAGGAGCTGTGCGACGCGCGCGCACGCGTCGGGATGCAGGTACGTGAGGCCGTGGAGCTTCAGAAAGAGGTCGAAGTGTCGTTCATCGTGGGTTCGGCCTTCGGAGGCGCGCAGCGCGGCCACAAGCTCCGGCAACGTCGTCGTCCCGAGCCAATGCTTGCTCGCGTTCGTCTTCGTCTGCTCCACATCCATGCTCGAACGCGCGCTCAGCGGCGCGGGCTCCGCGGCACGCAGCGCCGCGATCGACGCGAGGAGCGCCGCCAGCGACGGCGCATCCAGCGTGCGCTCCGCAGTTCGCTCGGCATCGAGCTTCGTCTTCGTGGTCGCCACCTGCAGTGCGCCCAGCGTCGATTCGACGGTCTCCTCGCTCGCCAGTTCCTTCATCGCGCCGCGATCGAGGTCGAAGTCGATCTCGGTCGCGCCTGTCGTTCGTGACTCGCCGCTCGCGAGCGCCGACCAGGCCCCCTGCTCGGAGTCGCTGACGGTGGCCGCGCTCGCCGACGCCCTCGCCGGGCGCTTGGTCTTCTTCAGGGCCAGCACGCCGGTCACCGGCGCTCGGTCACCGACGATCGCGTACGTCGCGACATATCCACCGTTGGTGTCTAGCTCACGCGCATTCCACGCCGGCACGCGTCGCGGCGGCAGCGTCACCTGGAGACCCGCCAGCAGCGCTCGCGCGAACGAGAACGCCAGCGCCGGTGCGGCTCCGGGCGCGCGCATGGACACGACATGCCCGTCCGGCGCCTCCTCGGCGAGCACGCCTGCGCCTAGCCATGCAGCGACGTCGCTCGCCGCGCCGGGCGCAATGGACTCGTTGACGGACACGGTGATATCGGCGTCGAGGAAGCGATACAGCACGAGGTGGGCGCCGTGCCCCGCGTCCGCCACCACCGTGCGCACCATGCGGGCATGGAATCGCGACGACAGCCGCGCGGCGTCGCCACCGCCCACGTCCATCGTGCCGTCGCTCTCGTAGCCGATCATGTACGTGAGCTCATTGCCGAGTACGTAGCGATGCGCGGGCTCACGCGACGAAGCGAGCGCGGCGGCGTCGGCGACCGCATGCGCGTCACCGGCGCTCGCACCGTCGCGTCCGCGAAGTGCAGCGAAGGCGGCCGCGCTCGCGAGCACGAGGCCGATCGCGTTCGCCGCCCGCCGACGCATCACCGGCGTAGCGCGCGCGTCGACCCTTGGGCGTTGGAAGGCGGCGCCGGCGCGTTGGTGGCCGGCGGCGGCGGCGCGGCGGGCGCAGGCGGCGCGGGCGCGTTCTTCGTGGCGAGCGGAGAAGGAGGAGGTGGCGGCGCAGGCGGCATCAGAGGCAGCGTCTGGTTCGTCGCCAGGAACTGCGCTTCGTCGTGGCTGCCGGGCTTCGAGTAGATGTCGAAATCGAACCGCTTCGAGACGAACCCCCACCCGACCTTGATGAAGCCGCCGAGCGAGCCGCCGAGGGCATCGAAGCGATCCGTACCGGAGTTGGTGAGCGTGAGCTTCGCCTCACGACCGGGCTCGACGAGCTCGGCCTGATTCGAGAGCTCGAAGTGATGGTCGAAGAGGCGCATCTTCCCGTCGACGCCGACCTCGATGCCGGGGAGCGAGATACTGGCGCTGACAGCCACGTTCAACGACGAAGCCGGAAGGAGATCGGCGCGCGCGCTGGAATAGAGGACGGTGTACGACGCATCGACGTCGGCATGCGCGGCAAGCACGACGCTGATGTCGATCGAGAACGGCCCGGCACCGAAGCCGACACTCGGGAAATCAGGGCTCCAGGTGAACGTCGAAAGCGTCTTGCGATCCATGTAGAGCTCCGCCTTTTTGGGCGAAAGCGTCTGCACGGGAGCGAAGGGCTGCACGCCCTGGAGGGTGAGCGTGAAGTCGGCCTCCGCGGAGCCGTTGCCGCCGTACGAGTCGCTGTAGACGCTCTTGGCGATGATCTGCGCGTCGAGCAGCGACACGGCATGGCCGAAGACCGAGCCATTGGCGTGAGCGCTGTTGGTCACGGTGCGATGGAACTCGTGGCTCTCGATTCGCTCCTCGCCGCCGAACTCGGCGCCGAAGAAGTCGCCGCCGAGGCTGGCGGTGAACGGCCACGACATCGCGATGGTCTTCTCGACGATGCGATCCGGGTTGATCATCGTGCCGGCCGCTCCGCCGTGCTTAGAGGGCACCGTCGCGGCTTGCGCCGCGAGCACGCCGAGGTGGCGCGCGATCTCCGCCGGCGACGGCGGCGTGTGGCGCGCGGCCTGGAACTGCGCGACGGGCGGCGTCGTAGGCTTCTGGCGGGCGGCGAGCTTCGTGAGGCGGCCCTGCACGAGCGCATCGTCCTCGTGAAGCTGCTCGAGCTTCGTGACGGGCGCCGCGGTGCGCTGCGAGAGACCGCGATCGTTCAGGTACTTCTCGACCTTGTTGACGTTGTCCCAATAGGCCTGCGCGGTGACCTTCTCGCCCTTGGGTCCGACGAGGATCTGCGTCGGCGGCACCGGCTTGCTCGTCTGGGGGTCCACGATCGGGAACGGCTGATGCGCGATGGGCGTCCGCGCGACGACGGGGACGATCTTCGCGCGGTCGATGACGATGCGCTGCTTCGCGGTGCCGCCGGTGGCCGGCTGTGCGCTGGCGGCCGGCGCAGCGGTGACGCCCATGCCGAGGAGGCCTACGACAAGTAACCCGCGTGCATGGGCTCGTGACATTGACGTGGTGTGACCTGGTTTGCCTGCGAAAGCGAGTCGCCCGGGTCAGAATTCCGCGTGCAGGACGAAATTCAGGCCGTGATCGAGCTTCGACAGTCCCGAATTGAACCGATTCCAGTTCGCGTATTCGGTGATCCGGATGAAGAGGTCGCGGTAATTGACGTAGCTGAAGTTGAATCGTCGGGTGACGCGCCCGCAGGTCATCTCGGCGCCCGCCAGCACGTATTCTTTGTGCTTCGACGCCATGCCGAGCGCGGCAGCCGTGTTCGCCGTCGCAGCATTACCGGCGATGGAATAATCGGTGACCGAGCGCCCGAGCTGCCGCGTCTATTTGCCGTAGACCGACAGCGCGCCCTCGATGGTCACGTCGAGGTCCGCGGCGAAGCGATCCCCGTTGTGGCCGCTCCGTCGCAACGACAAGGAAGTCGGCGAGCAGCTCCGCAAGTACCTGTTCACCGACGGCGAGATCACCGAGGCAGAAAAGAAAGCAAAGCCCAAAGAGTGAGGGACTTCGCCGTCAACGATCTGCCCACGCATTCCGACGCGCCCGTCCACGAGGTGCTCCGGAGGAGCGACTTCGGCGTGACCTCAATCGCGGTCGATCACGACGACGTGCCTGCGCTACCGACACGGCGGTCGTCGAGCCGCCGCGCTCTCCGAAAAAGCTGTGCGATCACCGAACCGCACCGCGTCCGATCGGCAAAGTAGCCGCGGCCTTCATGGCGCCTGAGAAAGTACGGTGCGAGCCACGACGCTCCCGGTTCCGTCACCTCGTGAGGTCGACGCGCAGGCAATCCTCGGCGAACCGAGTCTCCCCGCGGAACGTCGCGCGCACCGACCGAAGCACCTCGTCGCGCGCCTTTTCGACGGTCGGGGGGATGTGGCTCAGGAGCAGTGACCTCACCTTCGCCTCGGCGGCGATCTCGCCGATTCGATGGGGCGCCGTGTGCAGATCGTAGAGCTTCTTCGGGGAGCCCGGCGGATCGACCACCGCCGTGTCGTAGACGAGCAGATCGGCGCCGGTCGCGAGCCGCGCGAGGTTGTCGTTCTTCGACGCGAGGTCGCCGGACACGACCACGGCGTGACCCGCGTGCTCGACGCGGAACGCGACGGCCGGCACGTCGTCGTGATCGACCGCGATCGACGTCACGTGCAGGTCCCCCTCACGCAGGACCTCACGAACGGGAGCCTCCGCGCCGGTCGGCAAGTCGGTGACGGCGAAGCGCAGCTCGTTGCGAAAGCTGCGCAAGTACGCGTAGGCGCCGCTCTCCCCGAAGAGCCGATCGACGAAGACGGTGGTGCTCGGATAGATGCCTGCGCCCGAGGGGCCGAAGATGCGGAACGTCATCGGCTCGTCGAATGCAAGATCGCGCGATTTGACGAAGCCGGCGAGGTCGCCCGTGTGGTCAATGTGGAGGTGCGTGAGAAGAATCGTGTCGAGCGACTTGAAGTCGATTCCCGACTCTCCGAGTCGGACGAATGCACCCGGGCCCACGTCGACGAGGATCCGCGCGGTGCCGTCCACGAGGAGCACGTAGCTCGAGGCCGCGCGACCGAAGCCGCGAGGCCCGCCCGAGCCGAGCACCACGATTTCGAAGCGCGAGAACGGCGGGGTCACTGGACGGCAGCGCGACATCGTCTCCTCGGAGCGAGCAGCCGCCGGTGGCGACGAGTGAACGCCGG
>JAYTOQ010000090.1:0-2643 GCA_043747665.1 Polyangiaceae bacterium
GCCGCCGTCTACGGCATGATGGGCGTGGTGATCGCGCGGCTCGCCCCCACCCATCGAAGGCCGCTCGTCGTCGCGCTGCCGATCCTCGTCGTGATGATCGGGATCTCGCGCATCTACCTCGGCGTGCACTGGCCGAGCGACGTGCTGGCGGGCTTCGCGGCCGGCGCCTTCATCGTGCTCGCCGGCGCGCTCGCGCTCGACGGCATCCCGACACTCGCGACGCTGGTTCAGCCGGAAGAGCCGGCGAAAGGCGGCAGCGGCGGCGAAGGCGGCCGTGACGGCGCCCGGAGCGTCGCCGAGCGCGGTTGAGCGAGGCGTCGCAGCGGCGTGCAGCGGCGTTCGAGGACGTGCAGTCGTGCTCACGATTCTCACTGGCGCCGCTCTCGGGCTCGTCGAGGCCTGCAGCGCGACCGATGATCCGCGTCCGTCGATCGCCAACTATTACGGCGCCCCGGGCACGGGCACCAGCGGGACCAGCGGAAACGGAACCAGCGGCGCTGACAAGCAGAATCGCGTTCCGTCGCTCGCGAGCGCGTCGATCTCGGGTGCTCGGGTGCTCGGGTGCTCGGGTGCTGTGTCGCCCGACTTCAGCACGTCGATGCGTCATCCTGCAGGCAGGCCGCCGAGCGTGATGCTCGGACAGCGCGCCAATGAGCCGAGAAGCCGCGAAGAGCGCATGTAGGCGGAGCGCAGCCCTTCCCCACGCGCCTCGGGCCCCGCGCCCGTAGATCGAACCGCGCTGCTCTTCGTAAGCAGCAGGCCAGAGCCGTCGCATACCCTTCATCCGCGGAAGGGAGCCACCGAAAGGGAACCTTCGCTCCTCTTCTAATGTCCCGTCTTGGCGCCGGACCGCATCTCCACCTCGAGGACCTACCGCGAATGCACGAGAAGACTCTTCTGTACGGGGCCCTTGGTTGTACGGCGATCGCCGCGGTGCTCGCCGTCACGCTCGGCCGGGGACACGATACGAGCAGCACGCGTCTCGAGATCACGCCGGTCTCGCTCACCGACGCGAAGACGCTCGCGTCGAACGAGATCCCGATCCGGCTCACCTCGTCGGACGGCACCGGCCTCCGCCTCCAGTCGCTCTCCGCGAACGCCGTCGTCGAGGATCCCCTCGCGCTCACCGAGCTGCACCTCACGTTCGAGAATCCGGAGTCGCGCATCCTCGAGGGCACGTTCCGCATCACGCTCCCGCAGGGCGCATCGCTCAGCCGCTTCGCCATGAAGGTGAACGGCCTCTGGCAAGAGGGCGAGGTCGTCGAGAAGCAGGCGGCACGCCGCGCCTACGAGGATTTCCTCCATCGCAAGCAGGACCCCGCGCTCATGGAGCAGGGCGCCGGCAACGAGTTCTCGGCGCGTGTCTTCCCGATCCCGGCGAACGGCATCAAGGAGATCATGATCGCGTACACGGAGACCATCGAAGCCGGTGCTCCGTACGTCCTGCCGCTCCGCGGCCTGCCGCAGCTCGGGACGCTCGACATCGACGTGCACGCCGCCGGCAACCGCGGCGCGGTTGCAGGTGACTCGCGCGGCAAGGTCGATCTCGGCTTCAGCCTCCACCAGCAGCGCATCACGCCCGCGCAGGACTTCGTCGTCGAGGGACAGAAGCTGCCGCGCAGCGCCGGTCTTCGCAGCGGCGACATGGCGATCACGCGCGTCGTTCCGTTCGCGACGTCGCGACCCGAGCCCATCGCGTCGGCCGTCGTGCTCGTGGACACCAGCGCATCACGCGGGCTCGGCCTTCCGGAGCAAGCGCGCCTCCTCCAGAGCGTGATCTCCAGGATGAACCCCGACGCGCCGATCAGCGTCGCCTGCTTCGACCAGGAGGTGGTCCCGCTCTACGAGGGAAAAGCCGGGGGATTCGGCGACAAGGAGGTCAACGCGATCATCGCGCGCGCTGCGCTCGGCGCGTCCGACTTCGAGCAGGCCCTCGCCTGGGCCGGCAAGCAGGCGAAGAAATCGAAGGCCAAGCGCGTGGTGCTCGTCGGCGACGGCGTGGCCACTGCCGGTGAGACCGACGCCCAGAAGCTCAAGGAGAAGGTCGAACGCCTTCGCGAAGCCGGCGTCGAGCGCATGGACGCCATCGCCGTGGGCGGCATCCGCGACGACGCTTTCCTCCGCACCGTCGTCCGTGGCGTGCTCGATCGCGACGGTGTGGTCCTCGACGCGAAGCTCGGCTCCGACGCTCTTGCGCGGCGCCTCGGCGAAGCGACGAGCTCCGGCGTTCCGGTGAAGGTGGAAGGCGCGACGTGGTCATGGCCGCGCACACTCGACGGCCTCCAGGCCGGCGACGAGATCATGGTGTACGCGCGGATCGACGCGGCCAAGCCCGTGAAGGTCACCATTGGCACGCAGCAGCTCTCGCCGGATCTGAGGGCCACCGATCGCCCGCTCGTCGAGCGCGCGTGGGCCCAGGCAAAGATCCAGAGCCTCGTCGACGCGCCCACGGACGACGCGGCCTCGACGAAGCGCGAGATCATCGCGCTCTCCACGCAGCACCGCGTGCTCAGCCCGCTCACCGCGATGCTCGTCCTCGAGACCGACGCCGACTACGCGCGCTTCAACATCGATCGCAACGCCACCGTCGACATCCTCACCGTGAAGGACGGCCGGATCGCCGTCGACCACGAGCCGCGATCG
>JAYTOQ010000091.1:0-2542 GCA_043747665.1 Polyangiaceae bacterium
TTGGTCTGACGTGCACCGTCGAGGACAACGGAGCCTTCACCTATGGCGTCCTCACGCATCCCGAGTACCGGGAGGGCCGCACGCTCGCGAAGGTCGAGCCTGGCAAGGCCTTCCTGGTCAGCGACGACCGCCACATCCACCAGGACTCGCGCGACTTCGGCCAGGTGGAGGTGTCGACATGCGAGCACGTCGTCTTCCGGCTGTGGGGCGAGCGATTCACCGACGGCAGCCGGAGATTCAACATCCTCTGGTGAGGCGCTTTTTTTGGTAAGCTCAGCGCGCCCGATGGACCTCGAGATCGGTATCGTCTGTGCGCGGTGCGACACCTACGCGGTGTTGGGTACACCCTCGTGCGCCGCGTGCGGGGAAGCGCTGACGCTGGAGGAGCTCATCGGGCCCTCGAGCGATGCGCCGGCCACCCAGCCGGAGGCGCATACCGCGAGCGAATCGCTGGCGCCCTCGCGCCCGGAGCCTACGCCGGCATTCTCGACCGGGCGAAGTGCGGGCGGGCCCGCCTCTCACCCCAATCCGCGTGCCGAGCCCTCCAGCGTTCGTTCGGAGTCGCCGCCGCGCTCGGGAGACGCCGCGGCCGCCCGATCGGCAGCGGGCCCCGCCGCACCTGCGAAGTCCTCCAAAGGGAAGTCCGTCGAGGAGCTCATGGATCAAGCAAAGAACTTCGTGTGCCGTTCGTGCTCGACCGCGGTTCCACTCGGACACAAGTTCTGCGGTCGCTGCGGCGCGGCGGTCCCGCCGGAGATCCTCCAGGCACGCACCCAGTTCTTTGGTCAGCTCCAGGCTCCTGGTAAGGCAAAGCTGATCTTGATCCGCGGCGAAGGCGTCGAGGGTCTCAGCTATCAGCTCAACACCGAGCACCACGTCGTCGGGCGTACCGGTCAGCTGGTGTTCCCGGACGATCCGTTCGTCTCCCCCACGCACGCCGATTTCTTCTATCGCAACGGCAAGCTCGTCGTGAAGGACGAGGGCTCGATCAATGGCGTCTACCTTCGTGTGAAGGGCGCCATCGACGTCCAGCCGGACGACTTCTTCCTGGCCGGCGAGCAGGTCTTCCGCATCGACGCGACGCCGAAGCCGAGCGACCAGCCGGGCCCCGATGGCACGTACTTCTACTCATCGCCCAAGCATCAGAGCCCCTTCCGCATCACGCAGATGCTCCAGGGCGGCTCCGCCGGCATGACGGTCTGCGCGCGCGGATCGAGCCTGCAAATCGGCCGCGAGGGCGGCGATCTCAACTTCCCGAGCGACCTCTACATGAGCGCCGCCCACTGCAAGATCGAGGACGCCGGCGGCAAGCTGACGCTCACCGACATGAACAGCCGCAACGGCAGCTACGTGCGCCTCAAGGCCGAGCGCGAGCTCTCCCACGGTGACTACGTGTTCATCGGTCGCAAGCTGCTGCGCGTCGAGATCACCGCCGCGTAGAGCGAGCGGGCGGCGCGAGACCGAGCGCCTTGCGCGCCATCGACGAGAACACGCCCATCATCGCCGACGGGATGTTGTCGATGAGGTCCTCGAGATCGACCGGCCCTTCGGCGACGGGAATGATCTCGGCGAACACCGTCGCGAAGCGTTCGTACTTCCGCTGCAACGCGACCAGCTTCTCGCGAAGCGCGTCCGCCTCGGGGCCCGACGCATCGCCGAGCAGCCCGAGCGAGCGATTGCAGAGGCTCACCTTGTCGAGGACGACGCGGCGCAGGCGCGTGAGGTAGGCGCCGACCACGACGTCCGGATATTTCCCGCGCAGCGCGAACGTGTCGTGCCGCGTTCCGGACGCGCGATGCCTCGCGACGATCCCCGCGCCCTCGAGGCCGCGAAGGTTGGCGAAGATGTTGCTCTTCGATCGCCCCAGCTCCTCGCTCAGCTCGTCCATCGAAAGCGGGCGATCGGCGAGGTAGAGTGCGGCGACGATCTGCCCGCCAAGACGCGTGATGCCCGGGAAGCTCGCCGCGATCTCGCGTCCGACGCCGTCTAGCACTGCGGCGCGGGCGGCCGAGACGCGATCGACGGTAGCGGGGGGCTTCGACGACGAAGATTTCTCTGACGCGGCCTTGGCCATTCCGTAGTTGCAGAACTCATAGCACGAAGGGACGGACGGTGGAATCGCGCGGCCCCCGCGCTAAGAGGCATCGTCATGGTGACCCCGAACCGCCTCGCGAAGGAGGCCTCGCCTTATTTGCTGCAGCATGCATGCAATCCGGTCGACTGGTTCCCGTGGGGCGAGGAAGCGCTCGCGGAGGCCCGGCGTCGCGACGTCCCGATCCTGCTCTCCATCGGCTACTCGGCATGCCACTGGTGCCACGTCATGGAGCGCGAGAGCTTCGAGAGCGACGACATCGCGAAGCTCATGAACGAGCACTTCGTCTGCATCAAGGTCGATCGCGAAGAGCGACCGGACCTCGACCAGATCTACCAGCTCGTCGTCCAGCTCATGGGGCGCACTGGCGGCTGGCCGCTCACCGTGTTCCTCACGCCCGATCAAAGGCCGTTCTTCGCGGGCACGTATTTCCCGCCTGCCGACCGCTAC
>JAYTOQ010000092.1:0-2290 GCA_043747665.1 Polyangiaceae bacterium
GCGATGAGCGTGATCCTCGGCGCGACGTATCCGGATCGCTTCGTCGCCATCGGCGTGGTGGCAGGCGTCGAGTTCAAGGGCGCGACCACCATCGCCGAGGGGCTCTCGACGGCGAGCAACGGCGGTCCCGATCCCGACGGGCAGGGTGATCTCGCGCACGCCACGATGGGCACGCGGGCGCGTGTGGTCCCGACCTTCGTCGTGCACGGCACGGCCGACGGCGTGCTCGCCAAAATCAACGGCGATCAGGTCGCCGAGCAGTGGCGCCGGACCAACACGCTCGTGCTGGGCGACGGCGCCATCGAGCCCGTGCAGAGCATCGCGGGTACTGCGGGCTACACGTTCACGCGCATGGTGCACCGCAACAAAGCCAACGGCGCATCGGTAATCGAGTACTACGTCGTCGCCAACCTCGGACACGCCTGGCCCGGCGGCAAGGATGGCGGCTCGTACAGCGACAAGAGCGGGCCCGACGCGAGCGCGCTGCTGTGGGGCTTCTTCAGCGGCCGTACCCTGAGCGCTCCGCTCGACGTCGCGCCCGTCGCGGTGCCGGGCGGCCCGTCCGGAACGTCCGGTGACGGCGGAGCGTCGTCGAGCTCGGGCGCGTCGCCGAGCACTCCGGGCGCTGCACCGGGGTACCCGACGACGACGGCCCCCGGCGCAAGCACCAGCAGCGGATGCAGCGTGACGTCCGTCGCACGGAACGACGGTCTCGCCGCGCGCTTCGCGCTCGCTGCGATGTTCGCCGCGGCGATCTTTCTGGGTCGTCGTCGCGCGCCAGGCCGCGCGCTATAACGACGGGATGCCCCGCGCGCCGTTCGCTGTCCTCGCCGTCGCCTCTGCCGCGGTCTTCGGCGTCGCTGTCACCCTCGCCGCCGGCGGCTGCGGCTCCGACGGGACCACGAGCAGTCCCACGGCGGACGGCGCGACGAGCATCGACGACGGCGGAAGCGCGGCCGAAAGCGGCAGCGGCGGCGGCGGCGACACCGACGCTGCGCGCGACGCCGCGACGGCCAATGACGGCGGCGGCGACGCCGGCGCGTGCCCCACGCCCATCGTGAGGCCGAGCACCGGCGAGACCTGCATAGGCTTCGGTGCCGGCGACCCCTGCAAGAAGGCCTGCGGGCTCCCCGCGTTCGGCTACGTCTGCTTCAACGGCGGCCCGCCGGGCTTCGCGGGCTGCGTGCAAGCCAGCTCGACAAGCGCGTTCGGTGACACGTACTGCTGCCCCGACGACAGGTGCGTTGCCCAGCCCGATCAAGACGGCATGTGCAAGACCGCTGGGAAGTCGCATCGCTTCCAGTGCCCGCCCGACGGCGCCGGCGGCAACGTCGCGCCCGCCAGCGGGTGCGTCGACGGCGGCTTCGGGGGCAGCGCCCTCGAGCATTTCTTCTGCTGTCCCTGATTGCTGTCCCTGATTGCTGTCGCTGATTCAGCGCCGGTCAAGCACCTCGCGCACCTTCGAGGTGAGCACTTCGAGCGCGATGGGCTTCGGGATGAAGTCGGTGCCATCGTCCAGGACGCCGTGATGCACGATGGTGTTCTCGGTGTAGCCGGACATGTAGACGACCTTGAGCTCCGGCTTCAGCGCCAGGAGGCGCTCCGCGAGCGCGCGACCGCTCATGCGCGGCATGACGACGTCGGTGAGCAGCATGTGGATGACACCGACGTGCTGCTCGACGATGAGCAGCGCCTCGCCGCCGTTCGCAGCATCGAGGACGACGTATCCCGCGCGCTGCAACGCACGCTTCGCGAAGGAGCGCACGCCTGCCTCGTCCTCCACGAGAAGGATGGTCTCCGAGCCGCGGACCGGCGCGGGGTTGGGTGTAGTCGCTACGGTCGGCGTACCGGTGGCGTCGGTCTGCGGCAGGTAGACCTTGAACGTCGTTCCCTGACCTGGCTCGCTGTAGAGCCAGATGTGCCCGCCGCTCTGCTTGACGATGCCGAACACCGTGGCGAGCCCCAGCCCCGTGCCGACGCCGACGCCCTTCGTGGTGAAGAACGGCTCGAAGATGCGCTCGCGGACGTGCTTCTCCATGCCCGCGCCGTTGTCGCTCACGGACAGCATCACGTACGAGCCCGGCACGACGTCGCGGTGACTCCGCGCGTACTCGCCATCGAGGAAGATGTTGGCAGTCTCGAGCGCGATCCGCGGTGAAGTCACCGCCGCCACCGCGTCTCGAGCATTGATCACCAGGTTGAGCACCACCTGCTCGATCTGCGCGGGGTCCACCTTGACGAGCGCGATGTGCGGCGCGAGGGACATGACGAGCTCGACGTCCTCGCCGAG
>JAYTOQ010000093.1:0-7112 GCA_043747665.1 Polyangiaceae bacterium
TAGCGGGCGGGCTGGTCGTCGCGTTGCATCCCGCGCTCGTGCCGTACACCGCGGCGCTGATGACAGAGGGCGTAACAGCTGCGCTGCTCGTCATCGCCACGGCGTTCGCGGAGCGAGCGCACGGCGCCACCGCGCGACGACCCGCGATGGCATGGTTCGTTGCCACCGGCGTGGTCATGGGCGCCGCGACGCTCGTGCGACCGCAATCGCTCGTGCTCGCGCCGGTGCTGGGGTGGCTCGCCGCGAGACCAGACGCAGTCGGCGTGCTGCCGCATGCAAAGCGCGCCAGCATGCGCGCCGGCTTGATAAGGGCGATTCTTGCCACGGTCCTCGCTATCGGCGTCTGCGCGCCGTGGACCGCGCGCAACTGCCGGCGCATGGAGCGATGCGCGCTCGTGAGCGTCAACGGCGGCTGGAACCTCGCCATCGGCACGCAGACCAACGGCGGCGGCTGGCAGGAGATGGTGGTGCCCGACGCCTGCAAGGAAGTGTTCGCGGAGGCGGCGAAGGACGAGTGCTTCGGCGGGGCCGCGCGCGAGACCATCCTCCGCGATCCGCTCCGCTGGGTCGCGCGCGCGCCGGCGAAGCTGCGCGTGACCTTCGACTACTTCGGCGCTGCGCCCTGGTACCTCCACGCCGCGAGCCCCGAGCATTTTCCGTTTCGCGCGAAGGTGGCGCTCGGCACCGTCGAGACCATCGTCTCGCGCCTCCTGCTGTTCGCGGCGCTCGTCACGGCGCGCAAGCTCGACGGGCCGCGCCGCCTCTACCGCGAGGCGGTCACCGCGGTCGGTCTCGTCGCGTGCTTTCTGTCCGCCGGCGCGGTGGGGTACGTCGCATGTGCGCTCGCGCTGGCGCTGCTAGGACCGCGCGAGCTCCTGCGTCTCCCGCGCATCGTGCCGATGACCGCCGCGGTCCTCGTGGCCACCGTCGTGATGCATGCCGTCTTCTTCGGCGCGGGTCGCTACGGGCTCGTCGTCGTGCCGTTCGTCACGGCTCTTGCGTTCCTGCGCCCGGATGTCGAGCGACGCTCCGCGCAGACGTGACCGCTCACGGTCGGCAGGAGCGGCCAAAGCCCTTGCACTTGGCGCCGAGGATCATGCCCGCGGGGCACACTGCGACCGTGCCGGTGCGCTTGGCCTTGACGCCTTGCTCGGTGCAGCAGTCACCCTTGCCCTTCTTGAAACACTTCTCGTCGTTCGCGGGGTCGTTGCCGATAGCGCCCCTGTCGTTCTTGTCCTTGTCCTTGTCGTTGCTGGCGGCCTTCGACGACACCGGCACCGGCGCAGAGGTCGACGACGGATCCTGACCGAGCGGGGCGGCCGCCGGCTCGAGCGGGCCGGGCGGCAGCGCCGACGCGTTGTCCGGTCCCCGCGCGATCGCCACGTACGTGGTCGGGGGCCGTCGCGCCGGCTCCGCACACGCGCCGATCCCTAGGAGGAGCAGCTGCCACGCCTTCATCCTGCCCAGGATACACAGCCGCCCCATTGCGGAGCGAGGGAACCGGTGGCAGCTTGCCCGCCGTCGATGCCGTACAGGCGATCGCCGGTCGTGAACCAGTCGCTTCGATAAGCCGCAAGGCCGCTCGGAGCGACGAAGCGCGGCGGGAGGAAAGTCCGAGCTCCGAAGAGCACGATGCCGGGTAACGCCCGGTCGTGGAAACGCGAAGGAAAGTGCAACAGAGAAGAGACCACCTGCCTCCCGTGGAAACACGAGCGGCAGGCCAGGGTGAAACGGCGGGGTAAGAGCCCACCGCGCCTCCGGCAACGGAGGCGGCAAGGCAGACCCCATCGGGAGCAAGGCCACATAAGCGGACGTGCGGCGGACTCTGCGCAACAGCGGAGGGTCCGTCGTGGAGGGTGACTCGCTCGAGTCCGCGGGTAGGCTGCTCGAGGCGTCCGGTAACGGCCGCCCTAGAGGAATGACCGCCGCCGCATCGAGGGCGATCTCGGTGCGGAACAGAACTCGGCTTAAGGACGACGTCGACCAGGCGGCCCGCGCAAGCGGGTCGTTTGCTTTTGTCGGTCAGGTGGTGCTCCGCCGGTCCATGGATCGCGGGCGCGCGCGCGATGTTCAGACCCCCGCCCGCGAGCGCTCCGCGTCCGCGACGTCCCGGGCCGTCAGGCTGGAAAATTCGACGTCGGGGCCACGCGAGGCGGCTGCCGACGCGCCGGCACCGGCATTGCACACACCATGCGACATGACCTCCACGCTCTCTTTGGTTCGCGCCTGCGTGACCCTGGGCTGCGTGGCGGCCCTCGTTGCCGGCTCGGTCGGCTGCGCGGTGCCGACCGAGGAGGCATCGACCACGCAGGACGCGCTCCAGCAGGACTGCGCGAGCCCGACGTTTCTCGCCATCAAGCGCGCGACCTCCGCGGTCGCGGCGAAGGGCAGCTTCGACGCCTCGACCCAGAACCGCGCGAGCAAGACGGTCGTCCACGAAGGCCCCGAGATCTTCGCGACCATGGCGGACCTCATCGCCGGCGCCGATCAGGAGGTCGACCTCCAGACGTGGCGCTGGGACCCCGGTGCAGGTCCGGAGATCGCCGTCCTCTCCGGCATCCATCGCCTCGCCGATCGCCTCGCGGCCGAGGGCGCGCGCAAGCACCCCGTCGAGATCCGCCTCCTCCTCAACGTCATCCCGAGCACCGACCAGTACCTCTTCTCGAAGCTATCGGCGTCGCTCGAGGCGATGCAGCTCGACCCCAAGCTCGTGCACGTGACCGTCGCGCGCTTCGCGGCCACGTTGCTCGGCGCGAACCATGTGAAGGGCCTCGTCGTCGACGGCTCCAAGGTCCTCGTCAGCGGCGCGAACATGTCCTCCGATTTCTGGGACGAGGGCAATCGCTACTGGGATGTCGGCTATCGCTTCGACGGCGCCGTGGCGCGCGGTCTTCGCAAGGACTTCGCCGTCGCCTGGGCCGCCGGAGACGAGTGGCGTTGCGGCAGCCGCGGCCTGTCCACCGATCCCGAGTCACGCGATCGCTGCGACGGCGATCGCGACTTTCCGTGGGTCTCGCTCCCGGCGCTGCCCGCAGTCGATACCTCCGCCAGCGACGCCGCCACCGCCGAGCTCTGCTCGCCGATCCTCGTGGTCGGCCACAATGCCCGCGCGCTGCCGTTCCCGACCGCCGAGAACGACAGCCCGCAAGCCGCGGCCTTCCTCACCGCCGTCGCGAGCGCTACCCGCATCATCCGCCTCCAGTCGCCGAACCTGAACGAGCCGGCCATGATCGCTGCGCTCGTCGCTGCCGTGCGCCGCGGCGTCGAGGTCGATCTCCTTGTCTCGAAGAGCCACGAGCAGAGCGGCGAGTCGCTCCCCGGACGCGGCGGCCCCAACGACGCCACCCTCAAGACGATGGTCGACACGCTCGGTGCGAGCGCCTGCAAGGGCCTCCACGTTCGCTGGTTCTCGCGCGACGGACGAGCTTTGGTGGAGTCGAAGGGCGCGCCGTCCAGCCACGTGAAGTACCTCGCCATCGACGATCAGGTCACGATCATGGGAAGCGCCAATCAGGACGTGCAGAGCTGGCGCAACTCGCGCGAGGTCAACGTGGTGGTCGACGGCGAGGACCTCGCGAAGACCTATCGCGACGCGGTCTTCGCGCCAGCGTGGGCGCGCTCGATCGACGCCGCTACGGCCTGCCGCTAGCGCCGCCGCGCCGCCGCGCCGCCGCCAATGGCGGGGGATTCCCGCGGTCTTGTGCTAAGTGCACCGGCGGAATGACGACTTCAGCACGCGACCATCTGCCCGCGCTCACAGCCCTGCTCGACGAGCGCATCGCGGTGCTCGACGGCGCGATGGGCACGATGATCCAGCGGCACAAGCTCGGCGAGGCGGACTTCCGCGGCGAGCGCTTCGAGGGTCACTTCAAGGATCTGCAGGGCAACAACGATCTTCTGTGCCTCACGCGCCCCGACGTCATCCGCGGCATCCACGAGGAGTACTTCGAGGCTGGCGCGCACATCGTCGAGACCAACACCTTCAACGCGACCTTCATCAACCAGTCGGAGTACGGGCTCGACGGCGTCGCCTACGACATGAACGTGGCCGCCGCGAAGGTGGCGTGCGAGGCCCGTGACATCTGGATGAACCGCGACCCGAAGCGCCCGCGCTTCGTCGCCGGGTCCATCGGTCCGATGGCAAAATCGCTTTCGTTCTCGCCCAAGGTCGACGACGCGTCGTTCCGTACCGTCACGTTCGATCAGGTGAAGGACGCATACAAGGAGCAGGTCCGCGGCCTCCTCGACGGCGGCGTCGACATCCTGCTGCCCGAGACCGCGTTCGACACGCTCAACATGAAGGCGGCCATCGTCGCCATCGACGAGGTCTTCCGCGAAGGCGGACGCATCGTCCCCGTCATGCTGTCGATGACCGTGGTCGACAAGAGCGGCCGCAACTTGTCCGGCCAGCTCGTCGACGCCTGGTACACGAGCATCGAGCACGCGCGTCCGCTCTCGGTCGGCCTCAACTGCTCGCTGGGCGGCAACGACATCCGGCCGTACGTCGAGGAGCTCTCCGGTCTCGCGCCCGAGCTCATCAGCTGTTACCCGAACGCCGGTCTGCCCAACCCGCTCGGCGAGTTCGACGAGACGCCGGAGATCACCGCGAAGCTCCTCCGCGGCATGGCCGAAGAGGGCCTCCTCAACTTCGCGGGCGGCTGCTGCGGCACCACCCCCGATCACATCCGCGCCATCGCGCGCGCCATGGAAGGCGTGAAGCCGCGCAAGCCCACGCCGCCGCCGCGTCCGCGGGTCACGCGCTTCAGCGGCCTCGAGATGCTGACGATAAGGCCCGACGCGAGCTTCCAGATGATCGGCGAGCGCACCAACGTCACGGGTAGCGCCAAGTTCATGGAGCTCGTCAAGAAGGGCGACTACCAGACCGGCTCGCAGGTCGCGCTCGAGCAGGTGAAGAGCGGCGCCAACATCGTCGACGTCAACATGGACGAGGGCATGCTCGACGGCGCCGCCGCCATGACCACGTTCCTCAACATCATCGCCACCGAGCCCGAGATCGCTCGCGTACCGGTGATGATCGACTCCTCGAAGTTCGAGGTCATCCTCGCCGGCCTGAAGTGCGTGCAGGGCAAGGCCATCGTCAACTCGATCAGCCTCAAGGAAGGCGAGGCCGATTTCCTGGAGAAGGCCGCCATCGTGCGGCGCTTCGGTGCCGGCGTCGTCGTCATGGCGTTCGACGAGCAGGGCCAGGCCGACAACACCGCGCGGCGCATCGAGATCTGCAAGCGCGCGTACAAGCTGCTCACCGAGACGGCCGGCTTCGACCCCAGCGACATCATCTTCGACCCCAACGTGCTCGCCATCGCCACCGGTCTCGAGGAGCACGCCGATTACGCGAAGAGCTTCATCGAGGCGCTACCGCTCATCAAGGCGGCGTGCCCGGGCGTGAAGACCAGCGGCGGCATCTCGAACCTGTCGTTTGCGTTCCGCGGCAACAACGTGGTGCGCGAGGCGATGAACTCGGCGTTCCTCTACCACGCCATCAAGGCGGGCCTCGACATGGGCATCGTCAACGCGGGGCAGATCGTCGTCTACCAGGAGATCCAGCCGGAGTTGCTGGTGCACGTCGAGGACGTGATCTTCAACCGCCGCCCCGACGCCACCGAGCGTCTCGTCACCTACGCCGAGCAGGTGAAGGGCAAGGGCAAGAAGAAGGAGGCCGACCTCGCCTGGCGCGAGGGCACGGTGCAGGAGCGCATTGCGCACGCGCTGGTGAACGGCATCGTGGACTTCGTCGAGGCCGACACCGAGGAGGCGCGCAAGCAGTACGAGCGCCCGCTCATGGTCATCGAAGGCCCGATGATGGACGGCATGAAGATCGTCGGCGACCTCTTCGGGCAGGGAAAGATGTTCCTGCCGCAGGTCGTGAAGAGCGCGCGCGTCATGAAGAAGGCGGTCGCTTACCTCGAGCCGTACATGGAGGCCGAGAAGCAGAAGACCGGGGCCCGCACGCTCGGCACGGTGCTCCTCGCCACCGTGAAGGGTGACGTGCACGACATCGGCAAGAACATCGTGGGCGTCGTGCTGGGGTGCAACGGCTACAAGGTCATCGATCTCGGCGTCATGGTGCCGGCCGCGAAGATCCTCGACACCGCGATCGCCGAGAAGGTCGACATGGTAGGCCTCTCGGGGCTCATCACGCCTTCGCTCGACGAGATGGTGCACGTCGCGAAGGAGATGAAGCGCCGCGGCATGACCCTGCCCCTGCTCATCGGCGGGGCGACGACCAGCCGGCAGCACACCGCTGTGAAGATCGCACCCGAGTACCCGCACTCGACGCTGCACGTGCTCGACGCGTCACGCGCGGTCGGCACCGTGTCGTCACTCGTGGATCCCGCGAAGACCCAGGCCCTCGACGCCGAGAACCGCGCCGATCAGGAGCGCCTCCGCCAGATCCACGGCAACAAGCGCGTGCGCCCGGTGCTGCCGCTCGCCGAGGTTCGCGCCAACGCGCCGAAGGTCACCCATGCCGCCCCGCCCGCGCCGCCGTTCATCGGCACGAAAAAAATCGAGGCCGACCTCGCTGAGCTTGCGGAATACATCGATTGGACGTTCTTCTTCACGGCGTGGGAGCTGCGCGGCAGGTACCCCGCGATCCTCGAGCACCCGCAGCAGGGCAAGGCGGCGCGCGAGCTCTTCGACGCCGGCAAAAAGCTGCTCGACCGCATCGTGAAGGAGAAGCTCTTCACCGCGCGCGGCGCCTACGGGTTCTATCCCGCGGCTGCGGACGGGGAGGACATCGTTCTTTTCACCGACGAGTCCCGCGCTGTCGAGCTGGCGCGCTTTCCCATGCTGCGCCAGCAGCAGTCGAAGACGGCGACGGCGGGCGGCGCAGGTGGCGCGAGCGACGACAACGACGGCACCGGGCCGGCGCACTACTCGCTCGCCGACTTCGTGGCGCCCCTCGGCGGCAAGCTCCCGGATCACATCGGCGCGTTCGCGGTCACCGCGGGTCTCGGCGTCGAGGAGCTCTCCGAAAAGTTCAAGAAGGACCACGACGACTACTCGTCGATCATGGCTAAATCGCTCGCCGATCGGCTCGCCGAGGCCTTCGCCGAGATGCTGCACGGACGCGTTCGCCGCGCTTGGTACGC
>JAYTOQ010000094.1:0-6562 GCA_043747665.1 Polyangiaceae bacterium
TACATGTCCCCGGAGCAGATCGAGTCCTCTTCGCGCGCGCATGCACGGAGCGACGTATGGTCCCTCGGTGTCGTCCTGTTCGAGCTCATCGCCGGCTCGCGACCCTTCGAGGGCGACACCGCCGTCGCGGTCGCTACGCGCATCGCCAGCTCGCACCGCGATCGCTGCATGATGCACGCACCTCGGTCCCGCCGGCGCTCTCCGCGGTCGTCGCGAGGTGCCTCGTGAAAGATCCGTCCGCCCGCATTGCCGACGTCGCGTCGCTCGCGCGCGCGCGCGCTGACGGACCGACGTCTCCCGAAGGGAGTGCATTAGCAAGTGAGTCCGAGACTACGGTCGGTGCTCGTACGGGGTGCGTAGCACCCTGCGATGCCGCCGCGAGGTGTGTCGCCCGCTCCCGGTGCGCTCCCGCGAAAGGGCGACGAGGCGTGTCAGCGTGGAAGCTCGCCGTATCGCTCCGACGCCGGCTCATGTTCGGCCCGCTGCACGACAGGCGGCGCGGTGGTGGCCGACCGCTCGCGTATTCGGTGACGCTGACCTGCCGATCTGGCGACGATTCCGAGGTCCGCGCGAAGCTCGCCGACCTCGTGTGTCGCGAGTGCGGCGGCCCGCGCACCGCGTACTACCGGATCGACAAGGCGAGCTGACGCGGGAAGATCGGCGCCCTCGTCCGCGTAACACCCCTCAGGATGCCTCTCGCGCTGATCGCCGTCGCCGCCGTCCTCGGCTTGTGGTGGTTCACTCGAACCGGTGAGTTGTTCTGTCTGTCTGTCCGAAACGGCAAGGTTCTGCTCGTGCGAGGCCGGGCCCCGACCGGGTTCATCACCGAAGCGCGCGCCATCGTCGCGCGCGGCTCCGTGAGGAGCGGCACCATCCGTGGGCTCAAGACCGAGCGCGGCGGTCGGCTCGTCGTATCGGGTGAGATCGACGAGCGAACCGAGCAGCGGCTGCGGAACCTCTTCGCGCTCCATCCCGCGTCGCAGCTCCGGCATGCTCCCGCCATTGCGCGCCCGACGTTCGGTCAGCTCCTCGGCATCGCGTGGCTCGCGTGGCTGCTCGATCGGTCGACCGGCGCCTGAGCGCGGTCGCCGTGAAGGCGTCGCGTGGCCGCGCTTTGGTCTGGCGGTTACAGCATGCGCTCGCACCGCGTTTTTTCCTTGGAATCGGCCACTCCGGAGGTGAAACGGCGCTTGAGGTAGCGGCGTCGACTGCACGGCGCTCGGGGTCCGCTTCGGCATCCAGGCGCGATACCACTTCAATCCCGACGGGAAGTGGAACCCGTGGATCGGCTACGGGATCGGCGTGGAGCTCCTCGGGGCGAGCGGCTCGAAGAACAACGACAAGCTCGACGCTGGGCTCTTCGGCGTCGAGTACGCGCACTTCATGGCCGGTGCCGACTATCGCGTCAACGAGGTCGTCGGCATCGGCCCGTTCGCCGATTTCGCGCTCGGGCAGTATGGGAGCACGTCGCTCGAAGCGACCCGGAACGGCGTCTCGCGGAAGAGCAACGGCGAGCTCGCCAACCCCTCGCTCCACGAGTGGCTCACGGTCGGCTTCAAGGTCACGTTCTTTCCCTGAGCGCGCCATCTCGTACGCTATCTCCGCGAAGGAGACGGCTCTGCCGTGGTCCTCGCATCCATGTCCCGAGTCATCGATTTCGCGAACGTTTCGACTGCTGGCCTCGAGTCGTCGCCTGTCGCGCCCGCGCTCGGAGGCCTGCGCTCGTGTAGCTCGACGACAACGTGGTCTTCCGCGACGACGTGAACGGTAAGCTCGGCGCGGTCGATGTTCATCGCCTCCTCGCATGGACTGCCGATCCTTGGCTCCAGGCCACCCAGCCCGGTCCGACTGCCACGCGGTCGCCCCCCTGGTGGTCGATCACGTCGGTCTTGTCCTTCGTCGTGTCGATGAGGACAACAGCCGCGCCGGTGACCATCGCGAGCACCTGGCCGTCCGCCGCGCAGTCGTGGACGCGCCCCTCCAGTGGAAACGATTTGCCCTTCGCGTCTACCACGTCGTTGGGTCCACGGTCGGGCGTGCTCACCGCCACGTCGAGGGGGAGCCCGGCGCAAGCGGTGCTCGCCTCGCCATCCTTCGCGCACGGCCGCCCGAAGGCCACATCCTGGCCGGTCGTCGCATCGAGCTTCCGGCCCCCGCGCTTGTCGCAAAAGGAGATGGTGCCGTGCTCGATGCGAAGGCCGAAGGGCTCCCCTTCCGCTCTGACGGTCAGCTCTGCGCGTAGCGGCTGCGAGAGGATCGTCGTTGCAGACGCAGACGCCGTGCTCGACGACGGACCGGGCGTCGTTCGATCGGGCGACCGTGAACACCCGACCATCGCAAGCATGAGGAGCAACGCAAACCGCTTCACGATGCCGGCCCCAAGGTCCGATCGATCGCCGTCTTCTTCGCCGCCATGAGGCGAGCGTAGTCCCGTTCTTCCCCCGTGTAGTAGCGCGCCTGCTCGAGCGCGTGCAGCAGCGCCGCGTCTAAGCCGCGATGGCTGGCGGGGCTGGTCTTGACCGACGAGAGAGCGTCTCGTACTAACGCATCGGCTCGACGATGACGTCGTCGATCAGGACCTCGAACGGCCTCTTCGCGGCGTCGTGATAGTCCCCACCGAT
This sequence comes from Polyangiaceae bacterium, assembly GCA_043747665.1. Classification (GTDB taxonomy): domain Bacteria; phylum Myxococcota_A; class Polyangia; order Polyangiales; family Polyangiaceae; genus Labilithrix. The sequence goes on from JAYTOQ010000094.1 coordinate 2,622, forward strand.
TTGCAGAGTGTAGTTCGGGGATGGGCTCGCGATGACTGCCCCGACCGGGATCGGCACGGGGAACATTTGGCTTCCGACGCGCAGACCTATCGAAGGCGGCGAAAACGATTCCATGACCTCGATTTCAATCCACTTCGACATCTCGCCAAGCAGAGCCGTCACCGTAAAACCATAGACATCGGCGCCGGCGGCGGACCGCGAGGACGTATTGACCTCGAGCTGATTGTCGCGGATCGCAAAGTTGATCTGAAGGGTGGGAGCGCTGGCAAAGAAGATGAAGACCCGTTCGATGCGGCTGCTCATCACGAAAAGGCGAAAGGCGAGCCGAAGCTTGCCGGTCGGGATGGTCAATGCAACGGCGATGTTCGATGTTGCTCCTTCACAATTTTGCTCGTTCCCGCAAGTGGCGCCGTCGGTTGAGGATGCGGGAATGACGAAGTGCGCAGCGTTGGGCAGCGAGTAGCCGCCCTCGAATGGGATGTCGAGCTTCGCCGTGCCATGCGGCTTGTTCGGCGTGAACCGCTGGCTCCCGGCTTCGTCGTCGAAGTCCTCGCAAAAGGAGGTCGTTAGATCGCGTCCCGCACACTCTCGGCCAGTGGACGCCTCGCTCGCTCCGTCGTTCGTGGCGCCTCCTTCGGTCGCGACGGCGTCAGGCCCGTCGTCAGGCGAGGAGTCGCGGCCGAACGGAGTGCACATGATCTGCGCGGCAAGCAAGGCCACGACCGTCGCGTAAACGAAACGGATTTTGCGGCCTCCACAACGATGCGCCATTGCCTGGAGCGTACCAGATCAGGGTGACCTGCGACTCGCCCAGCAGCCGATGAAATGCTCGATCGGCGACCGTCCTCGTGTTCGGAGCGGCTCATCGACGACCTGACGACATCGCCGGACTCCCGCGCGGCCTCCATGCTGGCGCGCTCGAGCTCCGGCTCGGTCGGCTCTTCCGCGACAAGGAGGCGCGCCGCATCCGACGTCAGCTCGGAGTCACCGAGGCTCTCGCCGAGGCTGCAGAGACCGCGTGATGCCGTGGCTCTTCTCGCTCTCCCTCAGTGCACGCCTGGACGATCACCGACGCACACGCCCACCTCGAGCAGGACGTAGAGCAACGCCTTCTCCTGCGCGAGGAGCGCAGAGCCGCCGCCGCCGCCGACGCCCGACTCGGTGTGGTACGTGCTGAAGAGCACACGACCGCACTTGTTCTGGAAGCTCACGGTGGTCGGCGTCGCTGCGCTGCTCGCGCCGTTCTGCGCGGTGACCCAGACCTTCGGCGTGACGTCGACCGACGCGCCCTTCTCGTCGAGGCCCGTCTGCGTGTTGATCGAGGTGAGCTTCGTCCAGTTGCCCTTCACGCTGAAGGAAGCGTCGCCCGTGGCGGTCAGCCAGTCGGCGAGGCCCTGGTCGGCTGCGGTGGCCGGCGCATCCCACTCGTTGCCGGAGGCGGCGCTGCCGAGCGTCGCGGTCTCGCCCTGCCACGAGAGGTAGCCCGGGAATGGCTGGCGAACGAACTCGTACGACCAGTCGGTGACGTAGAGCTTCCCGCCAGCCTGTACGAACTCGTTCATGTTCTGCTGCGCGGTCGCGTCGGTGGTGATGGGGTCGTCCTGGTTGCCACAGGGCACGAAGACCACGTGGTACTTCATCAGCTCGGCCTTGTTCTGCAGGAGCGAGCGATCGGTGCGAACCTCGATGCCCGCGATGCCGAGCTTCGAGAGCGAGTCATCGATGCGATCGAAGTCGGTGCTGTCCTTGAGGACGACCATCTTCGGAATGTCGTCGCCCTTCGCGACGTCGAGCTTGCCCGGGATGGTGGTGTCGTCCTTCGGGATCGACAGCTTGCCCACCTTGTCGATGGTGACGGGCCGCACGCGACGGAACTGCCCCTTCTGCACGACGATGAACGCCGGCCCCTTCGGCATGTCGGTCGTGAAGCTGTAGGTGCCGTCGGCGGCGGACATCGCGAACGTGCCGTCAGGCAGCGTCACGCACTCGTCGCAGTACGCGCCTTCGGGGATCGCGGCGGGCTTCTGCGCGGTGACGTAGACGAGCGCGTTCGACAGCGGCAACACGCCGTTCGGCGCGAGCACGGTTCCCTCGAACGTCACCGAGACAGAGCGATGATCCCCGGTACCGCCGAGCGGAGGCGTTGCGGGCGCGCCGGTGCTCGTGGGCGCCGGAGCCGGCGGCTCGTCGAAGGTGCCGCGCGGGGTCGAGCTCGACGAGCACGAGGCGACGAGGACGACGAGGACAGCGAGTGGAAGCAGCGTTGCCGTGACGAGACCGAGCTGACGTACGCGCATGTTGATGGACCTCCGCGAAGCGCGAGTACCCTACTGCGGGCCGCGGATCGCGCAAGGCGTCCGATCACGATTCGCATGAAAATTCCTGCCGATCATGCGGCTCGTGGGAGGGTACCGGCGCATTTCGCGCAGGGGCTAGCGCTCGCGAGCGCTCGCAAGCGCTCACCGATGCGGACAGAACGTCTCTTCGCCCGCCGCGGCCTTGCCTGGCGTGGCGCTCCTGCGAGCGCCGTTCTTCTCGGGCTTGTCGGTCGTGCCGGCCGTGCCGGCCGTGCCGGCCGGGTTCGTCTTGAAGAGGATGTCGCCGCCATGCGTTCGCACGAGCGTGATCGGCCGCACGTGGAGGACCTTCGGAGGCTTGCCGCGGACCACCTGGACGTCGCGCGTCGTGCCCGTGCACGTGTCGCCGATCGCGCTGCACGCGATGACGGTGTCGGTCGTCGCGTCCTTGTGCATCGTCGAAGTGACGACGCTCCCGAGTTGCAGGAGCTGCAGTCCCTTGAAGCAGCGATAGGATCCGGTGAACGGCGTGGGGCGCGGAAGCAGTGGCTCGTCTGGCGCGGCGGCGGACGGCACGGCGGCGCTGGCCGGCGCGACACTACCGGAGAGGCCGGTGCCGACGGCAGCGTCGTCATCGCTCGCCGACGCTTCTGCTGCGCCGTCGCCGGCTGCGCCGTCGCTCGCGTTACCCGCCTTCTTGCTGCACGCAACCGCGCCCGGCACCGTCGCCGCCACGAAGAGCAGTGAGAGGAGAGCCGAGCCGCAACGCAGTGCCATCCTTGCAACTCTCGCCCGAACGCACCGGCTCGTCTAGTTGCACTGCTTCGCGCACGCGAGCCCGGAGTTGCATGCAGCCGATGTGCACGCCGCAGTCTCGGCCGGCGCGCACGTCGCCTGGAGACACGAGGAGCACGCCGCGTCGGGCGCGCCGCCTGGGGTGCAGAGGTTTGCGTCACAGACCGCCGTGCACTGGCCGCCAGTTCCGCACGCGCACTGGCCGAAGACGTTGTCGGCGGGCGCGAGCGCGCCGCCGCTTCCCTGGTTGCAGCAGTCGAAGCACGCGTCCGGCGCCTGCGCCGTGCAGGTGGCGGTGTTGATCGTCGGAGCGGTCGTCGCGGGCGGCGTGGTGCTCGCGGGCGGCGGCGTGCTCTTCGTGGTCGACGGATCGGACTCCGACGCGGGCGTGGTCGCCTTCTTCGGCGCCGCCTTCTTGTTGTCCGGCGCGGCTCCACTCGCGTCGTCGGCCAAGGTGCTGTCGGGGATCGCCGGAGCCGCGCAGGCGACCGCGACGAAGCGGAGGGCCAGCGCGAGGCCGAGAGAAGTGTTCGTGCGAAGATCCATCGAGCCTCCGGGCGACCGCGTCGCCTCGAAGTATTCGACTGCAGGTCGCGGACCACGCGGGGGTGTCCCGATCGATCACCCCCGTCGATCGATCTTTGTCGGCGTTTTCGACACGAGGCCCCGGGGTGATCTGGATCCCGGCGTAGGTCCTGCCCCCCGTGGAGAAGGCGATCCGGTCTCTGGATGCGGTCAACGCGCGTCTTACATCGGGAGCCGATGAAGGTGTCGGAGCCGTCGAGACTGGAAAATAGTGATGCTCTGCAGGCAACAGGCATCACCTGGTCGCGGCACCGACTTTGCTGA
>JAYTOQ010000095.1:0-41594 GCA_043747665.1 Polyangiaceae bacterium
GCGCCGCCCCGCTGCGGCACGCAGACGAGACCGTCCTGGCAATCGGTCGCCGCGAAGCACTCCTGGCCGGCCCCGGACAGCGACGTCTGTGCGGCACACGCAAACAGGATCGCGCCGACGGTGATCGAACCGATCACCACTGCGGCGCCGCCCCGGCGCCTACCGGAGGGGCGACTCGAATCGGTGCAGGACGACCGGGGGCCGGGCTTCACGAAGGAAATGCTACGCGATCGTCATCAGCACGTCGCCTTCGTTGACCGCTTGGCCCTCGGCGCAGCTGATCTTCTCGACCTTTCCGGCTGCCGGCGCCTCGACGGGCATCTCCATTTTCATCGACTCGAGGATCACGCAGGTCTGCCCTTCCGTGACCGAGTCGCCCTCTTTGACCTCGATCTTCCAGACGGTTCCCGTGATGTGCGCGTTCACGTTATGAGCCATGGGCGGCATCCTCTACCGTGTGATGCTTCGCGCGCAACGCCAAAGACCGGGCAGCGAGACCCAAAGCCCTGCGGGTCGCGGGTCGAGGTCGCGCGCGATACCGTTTGCGCACACTCGCCACGCCGAGTACCTTTTCTCGGCAGGCGTTCCCAGGACGCCTGGCAATAGCCTTTTCGCATCCCGTCGCATCCCGTCGCATCCCCCGCACCCCCGCAGCACCCCTAGAGCACCTGACATGGCGGAACAGAAAGAGAGCTCCGTTCTCTTCTCCCTCAAAGAGCTGATGAGCCTCGAGGAAGATCGCATCAAGCAAGAGGACGACGACAAGAAGCGCAAGGAGGCTGCCGAGCTGCATGCTCGTCAGGAAACCGAGCGCCGCGCACGCGAGGCCGAAGAGGCCCGCATGATGGGCGAGCAGGAGCGCAACCGTCAGGAGGCGCAGCGGCAGCGCGAGGAGCAGGCTCGCGTCGAGGCCATTCGCCAGGGCGAGGTCGAGAAGGCCCGCCACGAGGCCGAGCAGCAGGCCCGCCTCCGCGCGATGTCCCAGCAGCAGGAGCACGAGCGCCAGCTCGCCGCGCTCTCGCAGGACAAGAAGAAGAAGCAGCTCACGTACATCGCGCTCGGAATCGGCGCGTTGCTGATCCTCGGCGGCGCCGGCGGCGGCTACGCGTTCTATCGCAGCGGCGTCGAGCAGGCGCGTGTCACGGAGCTCAAGAACCGCGAGATCGCCGAGCAGAGGGCGCAGCTCGACAAGCTGATGTCCGACTTCAAGGCGCAGAGCGATGCCATCGCGACCGCCCAGGCCGAAGCCGCGAGCGCCAAGAGCGACGCCGATCGCCTGGCGGCGCAGCAGAAGCTCGCTGCGGCGCAGGCCGAGCAGAGCCGCACCAAGGCAAACATCGCCGCCGTCCAGAACCGGCCCGTCGGTGGTAGCGGTGTTGGCGGCGCCGGCAAGGGAACGCCTCGTCCGGCCTGCACGTGCCAGGCGGGCGACCCGCTCTGCGCTTGCTTGTGATCGTGCTCTAGCGAACCCGCGCCATTCTGGTCCGGGGGAGCCCCCGAGCATCCGTCGTCGTCATTTTTCGCGGCGATCGTGTAAGAAGGCGTCGTGAGCGAACGAGCCCCGATCGCGTACGCCCTCGACTTCGCGAGCGCGCAGGACGCCCGCGAGGCCGCGGCCCGCGTTGCGCCCGCCATCGGCATGGTCAAGGTCGGGCTCGAGCTCTTCGTGCATGAAGGCCCGTCGATCGTGGCGATCGGACGCGAGGTCGGCCTCCCCGTCTTCCTGGATCTCAAGCTGCACGACATCCCCGAGACCGTCGAGCGCGCCGTCGCGCAGGCCTCACACCTCGGCGCGCGCCTCGTGACCGTGCATGCGAGCGGCGGGCGCGCCATGCTGAAGCGCGCCGTTGCGCGGGCCGCGGCGGAGGGCGGGCATCTCGCCATCTGCGCCGTCACGGTCCTCACGTCCCTCGACGACGCCGATCTCCACGACATCGGGATGAACGGCAGCCCCAATGAGGCCGCCGTTCGCCTCGCGCGCGTCGCGTTCGACGAAGGCGTGCGCTGGTTCGTGTGCTCCCCTGCCGAGGTTCGATCGCTCCGCGCTGCGCTCGGCAAGGACGCAGTCCTCGTCACGCCCGGCGTCCGGCCCGCGAACGCTGCGCTGGGCGACCAGAAGCGCGTGGCGACGCCCGAACAAGCCATCGCCGACGGCGCGGACTGGGTGGTCGTCGGTCGACCGATCCGCGACGCCGACGACCCGCTCGCCGCCGCACGTGCCATCGCCTCCGCCATCGCGCGCACCGTCACCTCGAAGGAAGCAAGGACATGAGGCTCATCACCGGGCTACAGGCAGTACGCGAAGCCATCCGTGTCCATGGCGACAAGCTCGAGAAGGTCTTCCTCGTCAGCGACGGCGGCCCTCAGATCGACGCCGTCGCGCGCTTCGCCGAGGGACGCGGCGCGACCATCACGCGCCTCGATCGCCTGGAGCTCGATCGCATGGCCCGCGGCGCGCGCCATCAAGGCGCCATCGCGCACGCCCCGGATCTGACCATCGTGCCCATCGAGGTGGTCATCGAGAGCTTCACCGACAACCCCAACGCAGTGATCGTCGCGCTTGACGAGATCGAGGATCCGCAGAACTTCGGCGCGGTCATCCGCTCCGCCGTCGCGCTTGGAGCGACCGGCGTGATCTGGCCCGAGCACCACGCGGCGCCCCTCACCCCCGCCACCTTCCGCGCTTCCGCAGGCGCCGTCGAGCACGCGATGCTCTGCCGCGTCTCCGCGCTGCCCCGCGCCATCGAGCAGCTCCGCGAGGCCGGCGCCACCGTCATCGGGCTCGACGCGCATGCCGAGCACCTCGTCGAGGACGTCACGGCCAGCGGCCCAGTCGTCCTCGTGGTCGGCGCCGAAGGCAAGGGCCTCCGCGGTCCCGTGAAGAAGGCGTGCACGCAGCTCGCGAAGCTCGGCATGAAGGGCCCCATCGGCTCGCTCAATGCCTCGGTGGCCGCGGGGATCGCGCTCTACACCGTCCTCCGGCGGCGCGGCGGAGCATGACCGTTCGGAGCGAGAAGAACGGCTCCGTCACCACCATCGTTCTCGACCGTCCAGGGGTCCGGAACGCGGTCGATCGCACCACCGCGCAGGCGCTGGCCGATGCGTTTCGTGCCTTTGACGTCGATGAGGAAGCACGCGTCGCCGTGCTCTTCGGCGACGGCGGGACGTTCTGCGCGGGCGCGGACCTCGGTGCCTTCGCGCGAGGCAAGGACACCAACGTGCTCTCCGCGGACGGCGATGCGCCGATGGGCCCGTCACGCATCCTGCTCTCGAAGCCGATCATCGCGGCTGTGGCGGGTCACGCCGTCGCCGGCGGTCTCGAGCTCGCGCTGCTCTGCGATCTGCGCGTGGTCGAGGAGGACGCGGTCTTCGGTGTATTCTGCAGGCGTTTTGGCGTTCCCCTCATCGACGGCGGGACCGTGCGCCTCCCGCGCCTCGTCGGGCTGTCGCGCGCGCTCGATCTCATCCTCACGGGTCGCGCCGTACACGCCCAGGAGGCGCTGGCGATGGGCCTCGCAAACCGCGTGGTGCCCAGTGGGACATCGCGCCAGGCGGCAGAGGCCTTGGCCGCGGAGATCGCGCGCTTTCCGCAAGCGACGATGCGCGGCGACCGGGAGAGCGCGTACGCGTCGCTCGATCTGCCGCTCGATGCGGCGCTGGCCAACGAGTTCCGCCTCGGCATGACGTCGCTCTCGACCGGCGAAGCTGCCTCCGGCGCCGAGTCCTTCGGGGCCGGCAAGGGCCGGCACGGTCGCTTCGAATAGCTACTTCTTCGCGTGGGACACGAGGACCAGGTCGCGCACCTGCATGCGCACCGCCGCCTTCCGCTCCTCGACGAACGCCGCATGGAAGGGCGACGTTCCCGTGAATTTCTCGACGATGTCGCCGATCACGAACGGCATGAAGTGGATGCCGATCATCGTTACGATGAGATGCGTCGGGTCGAGCGCAGGGTTGAACACCCCCTCACGCTGCCCGGATTTCGCGAACTCGAGCGACGCTGCGAGGACATCGTTGACGGTGCGGCCAAGGCCCTCCTTCATGACGGGGCCCCAGTCCATCGCCTCGCGGACGAGCAGCCTCGCCGCGTGCGGATGCACGCCGAGCGTGGAGGTCAGCGCGTCGGTGAGCGCATCGAGCCGCTCCACGAACGAACCCTCGGCCATCGCCGCGCCGAGGATGGCGGCCTTCACGCCCACCATCAGCTCGGTGAGCACCGTCGCGTAGAGGACGTCCTTGCTCGGGAAGTGGTGAAAGAGCGACGCCTTGCGCAGGCCGACGCGCTCCGCGAGGTCGCCCATGCTCGCCCCTTCGTAGCCGCGCTCGGCGAACAGACGCGTCGCCTCGGCAACGATCTCCTCCTTGCGCAGGCGCTTTCGCTTTCGCACGCCCGTCGCCGACGGCACCGCCACGCTCGCGGTCTTGGGCGGATGACTCGACTTGCCGTTGGGCGGATAGCTCGACTTACCGTTCGTTGTGATCACGCCGCACCTCGAGACCGCGGACCTTGCTCGGGGAACGACGATTCCGCGGGCCGGAGCGGCTTCAGCATCTCCATGACGTCCGCGAGCAGCTTCGCCTGCGCGTCACGGGAAAGGATCGACTCGGCCTGGAACAGCGCGAAGCCAACGTAGTCGTTCATCAGCTCGACGAGCCATGCATCGGCATCCTCGCCGGCCAGCGCCGCGATGTTGCGAGCGATGCGATCCGGCTTCAGCGTTCCGTCCTGCAGCGGTCCTGCCCCCATGAAGAGAGGATCGTACACGCCGCCGCCCGTCGCGAAACGACCGAGTCCATCTCGGAGGTCGGCGCCTTTACCTGCGGCATCGCAGCGCTCGTGGACGGCATGGAGCGCGGGGTTGAAGGTCTCGACGATGGCCTCCGGGCCGCGCGGCCGCGGTGCGATCACGGTGACGCACCCGCTCGAGACGAGCTGGAAGACCGCGCGCGTCACGTCGAACTCCAGGCGCCCGGTTGCACGACCGATGTCCGCGATGGTCTTCTTGCCGTCGCACTGCTCGAAGACCGTCACGAGATCGTCGGCGGGCTTCTTTCCGGCGGCCGGCACCGGCACATACTGATCGTTCGGCACCTTCTCGCGGAAGAAGCGCATCTCGTCCATGCGCCGCGCCGCTTCCATCAGGAGCCCGCCGGCGTTGAGGCTGTGGCGCCTGAGGATGTTCTTTTCGTCGAAGCGATCGAAGAAATAGAACGCGCCTTCGCTCACGTGCACGGCTGCGAAGAAGACCTCCTCGACCTGCTGCGCCATCATCGAGAAGAGCTTCTCGGCGGTGACGAAGCCGGTCTCGACCGCTACCTCGCCGAGACGCTTCCCCGACTCGGCGGTCGCGCGCACGATGGTCTCGAGCTGCTCGCGCGTTATCACACCGAAGCGATAGAGAGTCTCGCCGAGCCGCTCTTCGGGGACGGTCGTCGTCGCCGCAATGATGGTGCCTCCGTCGAAAAAGAAGGAGCGATTGCCCGCCTCGGCGAGGACGATCAGCTCGCCGCGCCAGCTCGACTGCGATGCGAGCGCAACGATGTCGGAGAGCGCGCCGGGGGTGCGGATCTCGCCGGCGAGCTTGAGCACCGCGTCGCCCCACGTCATGCTGCGCGCGACGATGAGCTCCTTGGGGCTGGCGATGAGGCGCCACTCCCCGGCCTTTCCGCGGAGCTGCTGGCTCGCGGCGCGACCGAGCGGATGTATCGCCCCGGTATTGTCGACGCGAAGCGAGTCGTCGCGGTCGGACATTCGACCTCCAAGCTACCAGACGAACGACGAAAACTCGCAGTTTGACGCACCACGGTGGAGCGTGCCGGGCTACAAAGACCGGAGCGCATGCCCCCTCTCGCTGCTCCGCCTGCTGCCGCGCGTCCCCGCGCCATGGCCTCCGCCGCCGCGCTCGAGGCGGCGCTCGCGAAGACGTACGTGGCAGATGCACGCACTGCGTTGTCGGCCTGGCTGGCCATCGAGCTCGGCCGCCCTCTGCTGCTCGAAGGGCCGGCCGGGGTCGGCAAGACCGACCTCGCCCGTGCGCTCGCCGAGACCCTGGGCCGGCCGCTCGTCCGGTTGCAGTGCTACGAGGGCCTCGACGAAGGCAAGGCGCTGTACGAGTGGGACTACGCCAAGCAGATGCTCTACACGCAGCTGCTGCGCGACTCGGTCGCGAAGCAGACGGCCGGCGCCGAGTCGATCGTCGACGCCGTCGACCGGCTCGCCGGGGCGGAGAGCGCCTTCTTCGGTAAGCGCTTCATGATCGCGAGGCCGCTCCTCCAGGTCATCGAGAGCCCGACCGCCGCCGTGCTGCTCGTCGACGAGGTCGATCGCGCGGATCCCGAGTTCGAGGCCTTCCTCCTCGAGATCCTCGCAGAAAATCAGGTGACGATCCCCGAGCTAGGGACGCTGAAGGCCGCGCATCCGCCGCTCGTCATCCTCACCACCAACGCCACGCGCGACATGACCGACGCGCTACGGCGTCGCTGCCTGCACGCCTTTCTCGACTACCCGCCGCCTTCGCGCGAGCTCGCCATCCTCGAGCTGCGCGTACCCGGCATCGCCAAGGACCTCGGCGAGGCGCTCGTCCGCTTTGTGCACGACGTGCGTGCGCTCGAGCTGCGGAAGGCGCCGTCGATTGCCGAGACCATCGACTGGGCGCGGGCGCTCATCCTCCTCGGCGCGAGTGCGCTCGACAAGGAGCTCGTCTCCTCGACGCTGGGCGCGCTCGTCAAACACGAAGAGGACCGCCGCAAGGTGGAAGCGAAGCTCCCTACCCTGCTCCGCAGTCCCTGACCGCTCAACCTTCTGCTTCAGGCGGAGGTACGGACTTGCCGTTGCCGCCGTCGGCCTTCTTGTCCTCGGCCTTCTCGATCTTCGGCTGATCGCCGATGTCGAGCTGAACCTCGCCGAACACGACCTGCATCTTCGAGCCGGTCACCGCGAGCTTCACCTCGAGGGCCTTCGCGCGGATGACGGTGTTGTCCTTCACCGAGCCGGACAGCACCACCTTGTCGACGTCGAACTCGCCAGAGAGCTCGCCTTCGCTCTTCAGCTCGCCCGCCTTCACCTTGCCGGAGACCGAGCCGGTCGCGGCGACGGTGAGCGACGGCGCCTCGAGATCGCCGTTGATGGTGCCCTTCACGAGGATCGGACACGTCGACGTGAGCGAGCCCTTGAAGGTCGTGCCTTCCTCGACGAGCGTGCGTTTTTCCGTCGTTGCTGCCGCGCCGACCGCGCCGGAGTTCTTCAGATCGTTCATTCGTCGCTCCTCTTCCAAACCTAGCGCTTGGCCGACTTGTTGCTGCCGTGACCTGCGTTGCCGTGACCTGCGTTGCCGTTGCCCGTTTGGCCGCTGCCGGCCGACGTCGAGATGCGCATGCGCAGCTGGCAGCCCGGCTCGAACGCGAAGCGCGTGAGCTCCGGCGGCTGCTGCACGGCGCCGACGAGCGCGCCCGAGGCGGTCACCACCAGCTGATGCGCGCCGATGATGCCCGCTGCGGTGGCGTTCTTCTTGTTGCCTTCGTTCGGCGTCTTCTCGAAGAACTTGCCGTTGATGGTGATGTTTCCGGCGCCGGTGATCTGGCAGCCGGTGAGGACGCCGTCGGAGCCGACGATGAGCTCGGTGCCGCGACCGAGCGCGATCGTGCACTGCTCGAAGAGACTCTCGATCTCGACGGTGGCGCCCTCGTCGAACTGCAGGCTCGCGTTGCGCAGGACGTCTCCACGCCCGAAATACCGCCGATTTGCCGAGCGTTCGTCAGCGGGGCGAGCGGGCGCCTGACCGGTGAGGATGGCGGCGATCTGGTTCGCGACCACGCGCACGGAGCCGTCGGCGTTGGGGCTGTTGTCGAGCCAGTCGGCCTTGATGCCGGTGATCTGCACCCCCTTCGCCACGAGGCCGAACACCTTCGCGCCGGTGAGGTTCGCGCCCTCGAGGCGCGCATCGGTGAGGGTCGCGCCGCGGAGATCGGCGTTGGTGAGATCGGCGCCCGAAAGGTTCGCCTTGGCCAGGTCGACCTTGGTCAAGATGGCGCCGACCAGCTTCACGCCGCGGCCCTTGACCGAGCGCATCTGCGCGTCGGCGAGCACGGCGCCCGTGAAGTCTGCGTCCTCGAGGTTCGAGTCCGACAGGTTCGCGTTCGTCAGCTCGGCCTTCATCATCTTCACGCCGCCGAGGTAGCACTCCCCGAGATCGGCATGCGTGAGCACGGCGCCTGTGCAGTCGGCACCGCCGAGGTTCGCGAGATCGAGCTGCGCGTGCGTGAGCCGCGCGCCGGCGAGGTTCGCGCCCTGGAGGTTCGCCCCTTCCAGGTTGGCGCGCGAGAGGTTCGCGCCGGTGAGGAGCGTGCGCTGCAGGTTCGCGCCTTCGAGGTCGGCGTTGTCGAGGTTCGCGTCGCGGAGGTCGGCTCCGGAGAGGAACGCCTCGCAGAGATTCGCGCTCTTCAGGTTGGCGTTACGTAGCCGCGCGCCTTCGAGGTTCGCGCCGACCATGTCACAACGACGGAAGCTGGCACCCTCGAGCACCGCGTTCGCGAGGATGATGCCGGAGAGGTCCGCGCGATCGATCTTCTCGCCCCGTTTGACTTTGCTGACGACGGCGTCCGGCGTGAGCTCGGCCATTAGTTTCTCCCGTGAGCCCGAAGGGGCGGACGATTGCTGCGACTCGGTGTGAGGACCAGAGCCGCAGACTAACGAGTGGATCTCGCAGAGTCGACATCGATCCGCGAGGAGCACGCGCGCACGACGAAACAGGTGCGCGTTCCGGCGCGGCGCACCTACCGCCCGGCCTCAGTCGCCGGCGCGGTACTTCTCGCGTGCCTGTTCAAGGTACTCGGAGAGCTGCGTGATCCGCTGCGCGAAGGGCACCTTCTCGATGCCCTGGATCCGCTCCACCTCGCCGAACCGCGCGAGCAGCAGGCTGATCGCGAGCCACGTCTCCTCGCGCTGACGGAAGAGCTCACGCTTTCGCGCCTTCGCTTCCGGCGACCAACCCTCGGAGGCCTCATCGTAGCCGTCGTGCTGCTCGCGGAGCTGCACGGTGAGGACGGCGAGACGTTCGCGCTCCGACGCGCGTGCGTCCTGCGGTGAAGCGTTCTGCAGCTCGCTCCGGTAGGCCTGGAAGCGCTCCACGATGCGCTGCGCGAGCGCCTCCGGGATCCCGGCGACCTGGGAAATCTCGTCGGCCCTGGCTTCGAAGAGCGTCTTCAAGCTGGTAAGCCCCGCTGCGTGGAGCTTGTCGATCGTCACCTTGCGGACGTCCGGCACGGAGAGGCAGAGCGACTGGATGATGACCGCCTCGCGGCGTGACTTGTCGCGATCGAGCGCGAAGGCCTGCGGGAGGATCGCCACGAGCTGACCGTAATCGTCGAGCAGACGCTCCTTCGAAGCGCCTTCGATGGTGCGCGCGCTCGCGGGATCCGACGAGGTCGCCACGAGCGCCGCGCCGAAGCGATCGAGCGCGGGCGCGAGCTCACCGAGCTCGAGACGCTCGGCCGCACGACGGAGCGACGTCACCGCCGGGATACAGATCTCGATCCAGTCGCGCGTCGCCTCTCCCCACTTCACGTCGATCATGAAGTCGCGCACGTGGCGCATGTGATTGGCCGCGAGCTCGGCGAAGAGCTCGCGCACGGGCGCGAGATCCACGGCAGCGGTGCCGGCCGCGCCGCTGGTTCCGTCGGAGAGCAGCGCATCGAAGGCGAACGCGATCGAGCCCTCGTCGAAGCCGGGGAACGACGACGGCGACGCGGGCGGAAGCGCGGACTCGCGCCGGGGCGGCGGAGGCGGAGGGAGCCAGCTCGGCTTGGACGACGAAGCCTTCGGCGGCGGGGAAGAAACCGCGCTCGCGAGAGCGGCGGCGCCCGTGCCCCGGGGGGGCGGTGACGTCACGGACGACGTCACCGCGGGCAGCGCAGCGGACGCCGATGCGCCGCCCGCTGAAGGCGGCGAGCTCGCGGAGGCCACCGTCGCGCGGTGTTGTGCGCTGCTGCTCGCGCGCCCGGGCAGCGGCGGAGACTTGCCGGCAGCCGACGCGGGCGCACCCGCAGCCGAAGCGGGCGCACCCGCAGCCGAAGCGGGCGCAGCGGCAGCGGCAGCGGCAGCGGCAGCGGCAGCGGCAGCTTTTGCCGAGACGATCTCCTCCGGCGTCACGACGGGCATGCGCGTCGAGTCGATGCGCACGGCGGCCATCTCCGTCGAGCCTCCGGTCGAGAGCGAGTACCGACCCGGAGACGCGGGAGACGCAGGTCTCTTGCTCTGGGGCTCGTCCCCATCCGGCTTGTCGCCAGGGGTACGCGAGCCAGACGGTGAGCTCATGCGGGTCGCCTCGCCAGGGCGCCTGCTGTCTCTCGCATATCCACGCGCAATCCTTGGCCTCCACGATGGAGCATAACAGGGCGGCCGCATTTGTCTCCCGAACGAAGAAGGAGTGGGAGCATGCGCCCTACGGCGCCCCGGCACGCACATGCGTCGCGTGCGACGCGGCGATGCGACAGCGGCCGCCAATGGTACGTTTCGAGGTCGTGAAGCCACGCGCCAGAAAGGTCTTCGCCCTCGTTGCACTCGCGTTCGGCGTGGCCGGCATCAGCGGCACGAGCGAGGGATGCCGTACGGCGACGCAGGTCGAGCTCGTCGTGACCTACGACGGTAAGTGCAGCGACCTGCAGGAGGTCGCCTTCATCATCGGCACCGATCGGGGCACCGCCGAGGCTTCGACTCCGGCACCTATTTCCCGCAAGCGTGCGAGTCGGCTTGCGAGTGCCGGAGCGGCAAGGGCTGCAACACGCTCCAAAGCCCGAACGGCGTGAGCTACCAGACGTGCGATCCCTGACGAGAGCAGTCGAGGCTCAGCGCAGCTCTGCGACCTGCTCGCCGAAGATGCGCTCGAGCCCGGACAGCACCTCGTCCGAGACCTCGACGCGGTAGTTCTTGCCGAGCGCGAGGAAGGCCTCGGCGCCGTCCTTCATCGCGAGCACGAGCGCAACGGGACAGTTGCCGTTCGATCGGGCGAGCACCTCGGCCATTCGCGTGAGCTGCTGCTCGGTGGTGCGCTCCTCGCGGAGGCGGATCGAGACCTGCTTGGTGTCCTTCTTGACGGAATCGGAGAGACGCACCGCCTCGTTGAGGAGGATCGTCGGCTCCTTCGGTCCTTCTTCCTCCGGCTCGGCGTCGTCGCCGCGGAACGGGAAGCTGACCTTGCCACTGATGAGCACCGGCTCCCCTGCCGTGAGCACCGCCGCATACGTGTCGATCTGCGCGCCGCGTACCTTCACGGTCACGCGGCCGGTGAGGTCCTCGAGATCGAAGAAGGCCACCTTGCCGCCGCCGTCCTTGAAGATGCGCTCCCGGTAGCCCTCGACCATGCCGCACACGTTGACCACCGACCACGCCGCCGTGGTGGGGAGCGCGGACGTGGCTACGGCTCCGAGCTTCGACAGCGCTCCCCCGCCCTTGAGGTAGCGCTCGAGCGGATGACCCGAGACGTAGAAGCCGAGCGCCTTGCGCTCGCGCACGAGCATCTCGCGGCGGTCCCAGGCCTCGGCGGTGGCGACGTAGCCGCCGGCCGCTGGCGCGTTACCGGTGGGGGCGCCGGCGCGCGGCCCGGCGTCGAGCAACCCGAACATGTTGGTCTGACCGCGCTCGCGATCGCGGCTGGCGGCGCGGCTGCGCTCGAGCGCGATCTCGATCGACGCGAACGCGGTGGCGCGCGAGATGCCGCGCGGGACGAGCGTGGAGTCGAAGGCGCCGCACTCGACGAGCGCCTCGAACACGCCCTTGTTGATGCGCTTGGCGTCGACGCGCGACGCGAAGTCGAAGAGGTCTGCGAACGGTCCGCCTTCCCGGCGTGCCTCGAGCAGCGCCTCGAGCGCCGCCTCGCCGAGCCCGCGCACGGCGCCGAGGCCAAAGCGGATCTGCGGGCCGCACGGATCCTTGGCGACGGCGGTGCGCTCCGCCCGCTGGTGCCGCTTGTTCCCCTGAGGATGCGTGTAGACTACCTTGAAATCGATGTCGCTCTCGTTGACGTCGGGCGGCAGCACCGTCACGCCCATCGCGCGGGCGTCGGCGATGGTGCGGACGACCTTGTCGATCTTCTCCTTGTCGGAGGTCATGATCCCGCAAAGCAGCTCGACGGGGTAATGCGCCTTGAGATACGCGGTCTGGTACGTGATCAGCGCGTAAGCCGCGCTGTGAGATTTGTTAAAGCCGTAGCCCGCGAAGAATTCGAGCAGGCCGAAGATGCGATCCGCATCGGCTTCGTCGACGCCCTGGCCCTTCGCGCCGTCGACGAACGTCGACTTCTGCTTCGCCATCTCCTCGGGCTTCTTCTTGCCCATGGCGCGGCGAAGAAGATCGGCGCCGCCGAGCGAGTAGCCCGACAGCGCCTGCGCGACCTGCATGACCTGCTCTTGGTAGACGATGACGCCGTAGGTGGGCTCGAGGATGAAGTCGACCTTGTCGTGCATCTTCGCGATCGGCTTGCGACCGTGCTTGCAGTCGACGAAGTCCTTGACCATGCCGCTGCCGAGCGGACCCGGGCGATAGAGCGCGACGGCCGCGACGACGTCCTCGAAAACGCCGGGCACGAGATCCTTGAAGAGCTGCTGCATGCCGCTCGACTCGAGCTGGAAGACGCCCTTGGTCTCGCCCGACGCCATGAGCTGGTAGCTCGCCTTGTCGTCGAGCGGGATCTTGTCGAGGTCGAACGGCTTTTCGAGCTGCGAGACAATCTGGAGATCGGGACGCGCACGGATGAGGCGCTGCGCAATGTCGATGACGGTGAGCGTCTTCAACCCGAGAAAATCGAACTTGACGAGTCCCGCCTGCTCGACGTCGTCCTTGTAATACTGGGTGATGAACCCCTCAGTCTTGCCGTCCTTGAAGACCGGGACGTGATCCCACAAGGGGCCCTCGCTGATCACGATGCCGGCGGCGTGCTTGCCGGCATGACGCGTGAGGCCCTCCAGCTTGATGGCCTGCGTGAGCAGCTCCTTGATGCGGGGCTCAGTCTCGTAGCGCGCCTTGAGCTTCGGCTCGATCTCGAGGCTCTCGGTGATGGTGTACGTCTCGGCGGGCGTCTTCTGGGGGATGAGGCTCGCGATCTGCTGCGCCTCGATGGGCGAGATCTGGAGCGCGCGCGCGACGTCCTTGATGACGCTCTTCGCCTTCAGCTCGGCGAACGTGGCGATCTGACCGACGCTGGTCTCGCCGTACTTCTGCTGCACGTACTGGATCACCTTGTCGCGGCGGTCCATGCAGAAGTCGACGTCGAAGTCCGGCATGCTCACGCGCTCCGGATTCAGGAAGCGCTCGAAGAGAAGGTTGTACGGGATGGGATCGAGGTCGGTGATCCGCATCGCGTACGCGACGAGCGAGCCGGCGCCGGAGCCGCGGCCCGGTCCGACGGGGACGCCGTTCTCCTTTCCGAACTTGATGAAGTCCCAGACGATGAGGAAGTATCCCGGGAATTTCATCCCGCAGATGACGTCCATCTCCATCGCGAGGCGCTTGCGATACGCGTCCTCGTCGACCTTCTTGCCGATCTCGGCGAACTCGCGGAAGCGACGCTCGAGGCCCTCCTTCGAGACCTCGCGGAAGTACGTCGGCTCGTCCATGCCGGCGGGGACGCCGAAGCTCGGGAGCATCGGGTTGCCGAGCTTCAGCTTGAGCTGACACTTCTCGCTGATGGCGAGGGTGTTGCGGATCGCATCGGGGACGTCGGCGAAGAGCTTCGCCATCTCGTCGCCGGTCTTCAGGTACATCTCGCGCGAGCCGTGGCCGCGCTCCTTCGACTCCTCGTAGGAGCGGCCGCTCTTGATGCAGCCGAGGTACATATGCGCCTCGGCGTCGTCCTTGCCGCCGTAGTGGACGTCGTTGGTGGCGACGAGCGGGAGATCGAAGCGCTTGGCGAGATCGATCAGGATGCCCTTGAGGATGGGCTGCTCCGGCAGCCCGTGATCCTGGAGCTCGACGTAGAGCGACCCCGGCTCGAACATTTCCTTCAAGCGCCCGAGAGTCTTCGCGCCGGCCTCGACGCCCTGCTCGAGCACCGCCTGCGCGACCATGCCGCCCATGCATCCCGTCATCCCGACGAGGCCCTTGGTGCGGCCCTCGAGGTCCTTCAGCGAGACGCACGGGACGCCTGCGGGACCGGCCGGATCGGGCTCGACGTAGCCGCGTGACACGAGCCAGACGAGGTTCTTGTAGCCCTCCTCCGTCGCGGCGAGCAGCGGGAGGTGATGACCATGACTGCCGACGACGACCTCCAGCTCGGCGCCGAGGATGGCCTTCACGCCGAGCTCCTTCGCCGTCTTGTAGAACGTGATGGCGCCGAACATGTTGCCGTGGTCGGTGAGCGCGACCGCGGACATGCCCTGCTTCTGGACCTGCTTGACGAGGTTCTTCACCTTCACCGCGCCGTCCAGCATCGAGTACTGGGAGTGCACGTGCAGGTGGACGAAGTCGGTCATGAAGCCGCCTTCCGAGTAGCAGGACCCATCCGGAGCGCCCAGCAGTTAAGACCCGGAAAACTACGTCTCATTGCAGGCGCGAAGCCGACAACCCTTCGTTGCCGAGAGACGGTCCATGCTTCCATTCAAACTGTAGCTTGCGCCGTAAAGCTCATCCTCCTTAACATGCGCCGCCGTCAGGCGGTAACGTGGGGTCAGCGTTCGCCGCAAAAATCGTGTCGGTCGTGTTCTGTAATCGGAGGAGGCATCACCTATGAAGCTTTACAAGTCGCTCTCTTTGCTTGCCGTCGGCCTCGGGGCCGTCGGAGTCGTCGCGGCGCAGGGCTGCAGCAGCAGCACCGCAGCCCCCACGGGTGGCACTGCCGCCTCCGGGACCGTCCCGCCGGGCCCGCCGAGCGCCGGCGCGACGACCGACACGACCACGCGCGTCTTCGCGCTGAACCAGCTCTTCCTCGGTGAAGCCGGTCGCAGCGGTCCCGTGAAGGACGCCTGGAAGGACTTTGGCTACAACATCGACGGCCTCGTAACGACCAAGGCCGACACGAACGTCTGCGGCCGCGTCGGCGGCGCCGACCCCGCCAAGCAGGAGGACGGCAACGGCGGCATCGACAACAGCTTCGGCCACTCGATCGTCAGCTTCATCCAGGGCATCGCCCCGAACCCGTCGAAGACCATCAACGACTCGATCGCGAGCGGCGGCTTCACGATCCTCCTCGAGGTCACGGGCCTCTCGGACGACGCAAAGCAGAGTGCCACGGGCCTCTCCGGTCGCCTCCTCGTCGGCGGCGCGTATAGCGACGACAAGACGAAGAAGCCGACGTTCTCGACGACCGACGACTGGCCGTATCGATCCGAGCCCATCGTCCCGATCTCGGGCGCCTACGTGAACAACGGTACGTTCGTGAACGGCGCGACGGGTGCGGATGTCCAGCTCGCCCTCCAGATCCAGGGTAAGCAGCTCTCTCTGACGATCCGGCACGCGGCGATCACCTTCGACCACGCCGCCCCTGCCGAGCTGAACAACGGTACGATTTCCGGTGTGATCAAGACGGAGGAGTTGGTCAGCGGCCTCACGAGCGTCGCTGGCAGCATCAGCCCGATGCTCTGCGGCGGGGCCACCCTCGACACGATCCTCAGCGTCATTCGCCAAGCAAGCGACATTCGTGCTGACGGCACGAATGGACCCGGCGCAGCATGCGACGCGATTTCGATCGGCATCGGCTTCACCGCCAAGCAGATCGGCCCGGCGAAGACCCTGGCGAAGCCCACGCCGCCTGCGCCGGACCCCTGCGCCGACGCAGGCGCGGGCGGCGACGCCGGCGCCGGCGACGGCGGCTGATCCAGCCACGTCCCGACACGGCAACCTAGGCTGCAGGTCTTCGACCTCCGGCCGCATCGAGGGCTCGTCCGGCGCATGCGCGCAGGACGGGCCCTTCGTGCGTTTGTCACTAGATTCAGCCGAGGAGCCGAGCCCGTGCCGAGAAGCCAATGAAGACCAGGGCCGTCCTCGTCCGGAGAAACGGCATCACGGGCCTCGCGGCGCTCGTCGCGACGGTCACGCTTCGGATGGCCCATCGCCCTTGCTCTCTCCGCTGCGTGGCTCGGAAGCTGGCGCGCCGAGCGCGACGAAGTCCTCGTGGAGGTCGCCGCGACATCCCTCAGCATCAACGGAAAGACCCGACGCGGTGCCGGAACGCTCCGGCGCGGCGACGCGACGGTGCTCGACGATGGACACGTGCGCGTCGACCTCCGCGGCTGGCGTCGCCCGCGCGTGCGCCTCGTGGTGAAGAACATCGCCGTCGCGCGAGAGCTGCTCGCGTCCCTGGGCCTCGACAGGCGCACCGGCACGCCGCAGTTCCGCATTCGCCGTCTTCGCCCGTATGAGAACCTGCTGCTGCTGCTGCTGCTATTGCTGAGCGTGCCGGTGGTGATCGCGCTGGCCACCTTAAGCGGCACGCTGGGCCTCGTGGGGCTGTTGGCGGCCGTTCTCATGCCGTTTCGTGATCCGCGTGCTCGCGCGCGTCGAGCTCACGGTTGGCAGCGACGGCCTGGGGCTGCGCACGTCGCTCCGGCGAACGTTCATCCCCCATTCGCGCATCCGCAACATCGCGCGCATCTGGCCCGAGGGTCACGAGCGCGGCTCGAGGCACGAGGGCGAGGTTGTCTCGTGGGGCTTCGAGATCGTGCTCGACGACGGCACGAAGCACCGCATCGACACTCGACCGGAGCGCTTCGCGGCTGGCGTGTGGAAGACCGATCCGGTCTTCGCGTCCGCCTTCGCAGCATGGTCGGAGGCGCAGGCAAGCAGCGCGACGGCCGCGCCCCACGCGAGCGCGCGCCTGGCGCGCGGTGGTCGGTCGACCCGCGAGTGGATCATCTCGCTCCGTGAGCTCGCGACCGACGGCGCGGGCGGCTACCGGGTCCCCGCGCTCGACGAGCGCGCGCGCGCTCTTCGCGATCCTCGGGGACGCCGCCGCGCCGCGCGAGCTTCGCGCCGGCGCCGAGGTCGCGATCGGCGTTCGTGAGGAGCACGCTTCGAGGCTGCGCATCGCCGCTGACGACGTCGCCGACCCGATCGTGCGCCGCGTGGCCGTGGCGTCGGCGGACGGCGATGCCGAGAGCGCGGCGCTCCTCGAGGCCGAGCTCGACGAGGTCCTGCGCGCGACTGCCGAGGGCGGCACAACTTCGCGGCGGTGATGCGAGCGCGGTCGTCTACCATCGGCGCGTGCACCTCTTCGGGCTGACGGGCGGCATCGCATCGGGAAAGAGCGTCGTGGCGGCCCGCCTGCGCGCGCGCGGCGTCGCGGTCATCGATGCGGATCAGCTGGCGCGCGACGCGGTCGCGAAGGGAACGCCCGGCCTCGCCGAGGTCGTGAAGGCCTTCGGGACCGGCGTGCTCGCCGCGGACGGCGCGCTCGATCGCAAGAAGCTCGCAACGGAGGTCTTCACCGACGACGGCAAGCGCAAGACGCTCAACGGCATCGTTCACCCCATCGTCACGATGCTCACGTGGAAGCGCGCTGCCGAGCTGCGTGACGAGGGCCGCGTGCTGGTTTGCTACGAGGCTGCGTTGATCGTCGAGAACAACGTCGCCGATGCCTTCCGGCCGCTCATCGTGGTGGCTGCTCCCGAGGAGGCGCAGATCGCGAGGGCAGGCGCGCGCGATGGGGCTTCCGCGGCGGAGGTCAGGGGACGCATCCGCGCCCAGATGCCGCTCGACCAGAAGGTCAGGGTTGCCGATTTCGTCATCGAAAATGCCGGCTCTCTGGCCGATCTGGAGCGCCGGACGGACGAGGTGCTCACGGCCGTTTGCGAGCGGCTCGACCTCGACGAAGACGCCCTTTCAACGTGCGAAGCCGGCGATTGAGGCGTCAACAGTGATACGCTCGCGGTTTCGATGAGCAGGTACCGGACCGGCGTTTCGTCGAGCTACAGAGACGGTGACTCGCCCGATCCGCGCGACTCCACTCCGTCTCACAAGGAGCGCGCCGGGCTCGTCCTGCTCTATGCGCCCAACTTCGAGCAGCTCTCGCCGGCGTACGTGTTCGTCTCGCCGGAGCTCACCATCGGCCGCGACGCATCGAACCTGATCTGCGTACCGGAGCAGGCCGTCAGTCGCGAGCACGCGCGCATCTACGCCAAGGACACGCGGTGGATGCTCCAGGACCTCGGTAGCCGTAACGGCACCATGGTCGACGGCGCGTACATCACGGAGGTCGAGCTCGAGCCGAACCACGAGATCCGCGTCGGCGACGCGATGTTCAAGTTCGTCGATGCCGGCGCCGAGAAGTGCGTCGCGTACCGCATCGACGGAAACGTGAGCGGTGAACGAAAGTCGAAATCGTTCAGCGAGCTGGTGGGCGGCGCGCAGATGGACCAGGTCGCGGCCGACATCGAGCGCATCGCACCGACCGAGCTGTCGGCGGTGGTCCTTGGCGAGACCGGCACCGGCAAGGAGGTGGTGGCGCGCGGCATCCACCGCTTCTCGGGCCGCAAAGGCACGCTACAGGCCATCAACTGCGCGGCCATCCCACACAACCTCCTCGAGAGCGAGCTCTTCGGCTACCGGCGCGGCGCATTCTCCGGCGCCGACCGCGACAAGCCCGGGCTCATCAAGCTCGCCGACAACGGCACGCTCTTCCTCGACGAGATCGGCGACATGCCGCTCGATGCGCAAGCGAAGCTGCTGCGCGTCCTCCAGTCACGTGAGGTGTTCCCGCTCGGCGCGACGACGCCTGAGCTGGTCGACATCCGCGTGGTCTGCGCGACGCATCGCGACCTCTATCAGTTCGTGAAGGAAGGGAAATTCCGGGGCGATCTGCTGGCGCGGCTCAACGAGCACGTGGTGCGGTTGCCGCCGCTGCGCGAGCGCAAGGAGGACATCTTCCTGCTCGCGAACAGCTTCTGCGTGCGTTACGGGCGACCGCGGATGCAGTTCTCGTTCTCGTTCCTCGTGGCCTTGTTCCACTA
Organism: Polyangiaceae bacterium; assembly: GCA_043747665.1. Lineage (GTDB taxonomy): Bacteria > Myxococcota_A > Polyangia > Polyangiales > Polyangiaceae > Labilithrix. The sequence continues at coordinate 18,934 of JAYTOQ010000095.1, forward strand.
CGACTGGCCGTTCAACGTGCGCGAGCTGGAGAGCTGCATCAAGCGCGGCGTCGCGCTCACCGACGGCGGCGAGCTCGACACGATGCACCTGCCGGACGCGATCAGCGAGCACATGAAGGGCTACGGCGACCGCCAGCGCGTGTCGCTGCCGGGTCACGTCCCGGCGGCGCCATACGGACAGAGCGCCATCATCCACACGCCGGGCGGAACGCCGACCGCGCCTCCGCCGCCGCGCCGCGGCCCGCCGACGGAAGAGGAGCTGCGTGGCCTCCTCGAGCGCCACAAGGGTAACGTCGCGGCGGTCGGCCGGGAGCTCGGCAAGGAGCGGATGCAGGTGCATCGCTGGCTGAAGCGATACGACATCGACCTCTCCCACTACCGCGCGGACTGACTGGCTCCGGGGTCGCGGGTCCTCCCCTCGCGCTCGTCATTGCGAGGTCTCGTCGGATTGGCCCGCGATTTTCAGGCGGCCGTCTTCGCGGCGAAGGAGGAGGACCAGGAGATCGCCGAAGAGTTGATCGGTGCCCACGCGTGGCGTCGCGATGGGTAGACGCACGTAAAGGTCGCCCGGGCGCATCTCCGCCGGGCGAACGGGGCCGCCCGACGCACCGAAGGAGTCGTAGTCGTGCTTCTCGATCTGCGCGACCCGCGCGACCTCCACGCCCGCGAGCTTCTGGTACTCGAAGTTCTTCATCTTCGTGCGCCACAGGTCGACGAGCTGCGTCTTCGTTCCCGCGCGTCCCAGCGGCGAGGCGTCCTGCGCGAGGAGCTGCACCAGCGCATCGATGTCCTCACGCTCGAATGCGCGCACGTACGCGCGCACGACGTCCTCGACGTCCTTGTCGGCGAGCGGCTCACGGAGAGCGACGATCCCCGACGCGCTCGCGCGGTCGGCGGCGGACGGAAGCGCTGGCGGCGTGTCGAGCACGACGCCGTCCGGACGGCGCGGCGCCTTCGGCATCTCCGTCGCGGTTTCAAACGCGCCGCTGCCGGCACACCCCGCCAGGAGACCCGCGCACGCGCCAAAGAGCGCGAACGCGAGCGGCCTAGATCGACTCGATGTGCGGATCCTTGCCACGCTCGAGGGTCACGATCGCACGTTCTGGAACCACCTTCCAGCGCGACTGAACCGTGGGGCTCGACGCAGCGAGCGACCACTCGTCGTCGAAGTCGCTCGCGAGGAGCACGAAGTGCATCTGGGCGAGCTCGGGCGTCTTGCGTCGCAGGTTGAGATCGTCGCCGATGAGCATCTCGGCGTCGCTCTTGCCGGAGAAGAGGCGGTAGCCCATCTGCGCGCCGCGATGCAGCGCGAAGATGTTCTCGCCATTCGAGACCACGACGTTGACCTGGCTCGGCGTGCCGCCGACCTCCGCCGCCAGGCCATCGACCACCGCCACGCAGGATCGCAACGCATCGCGGACGTGCGACGGGTCGCTGATGCCGTCGTTGAGGCGCCCCGCGTCATGGAGGAAGGAGAGGAACACGTAGAAGAGGATCTCCGCGTCGCTCTCACCGCGTATCGACGAGCGGAGGAACGCCGGGACGCTCCCAACGAGCCGCTCGCGGATGGCTTCGAACGACGGCAGCGTGCCGGTCTGCGCGAAGAGCCACTGCCGGTAGCGGAACGGGTGCGTATTCTCGGTGCGGAGCGAGCCGACGGTGGCGTTCCGGACATGGCCGACGAGCACATCCGCGCGGACGTCGCCCGCGACCTTCGCGACGTCGACCGTCGCGTGATCGTCGATGGGACGCCGGCGCATGAGCACCTCCCCGCCCTGGTAGAAGCCGATGCCCCAACCAAGCGCGGGGGCGGCGGACTTGCCGGACGATACGTGTGACGTGACCTGGAGCGCCTCCGACTCGGAGGCGAGGACACGCGCGGCAAGGTCTGCGCGGTTGCCAATCAAGCCGATTAGACGTGCCATCGTGGTGGTCTCCTCAGGACAGGACGGAGGCGGGTCGAGAACGATCTCAAAAACGTTGTCTGGGAGCTTTGCCGCGGAAGGTCAAGACGCGGCGGCCTCGGCTTCGACCTTCTGTGCAAACGTAGCCAGCCGGCGCGCCGAGCGCTCGCGTACTCGACGCTCGACGAGCTGTCCCCAAGCACGAGCGCAAAACGGCGCGAAGCCGGCGAAGACGAGCGCGACCGCCCAGAGCGGGATGTCCGAAAAGCTCAGCGCGCTCTGCATCCGTCACAGCAAGTCTGGCACATGCCCCCCGAGGGTGCACGCGGCCTGACCGGCGCACGGGGGCTCACTTGCTCGCAGGCGGCACGATGAACGGCACCACGTGCTCGCGACCCTCGAACCCAGAGCGATACGAGGCTGCGGCGTGCTGGCTCGTGAAGGGACCGATCCTCACGCGATACCAGGTGCCTCGCCCAGGTACGTGCGCCTCGACGACGTAGGCCTTGTGCCCACGCGCGCGGAGCTGACCCGAGAACGTGTCGGCTTCACCTTGCGTGCGGAAGCTGCTCACCTGCAGCTGGTAACCGCCCTCTTTCCCTGCAGGTGCGGCGGCCGCGCCGCTCGCGGCGCTCTCGACGGCGTCGCTCGCAGCGCGGGTCAGCGAGTCGCGCGGTCGTGTCACGACGGGCGACGCGCCGAGCATGTTCTGCGCAGGCAGCGGCGTCACCGGGAGGCGATCAGCGCCGGATGCGGCGCCCGGATCGGCACCGTGCACGTTGAGCACGATGGAGCCGCCCGGATCGCTCGGCGTGGGCGGCGTGACCGGCACGAGCGGCGCGCCGAGCGCGGCCACCGGAGCTGCAGCGGTGGTGGGCGGCGTCGGCGGCTTCGGTGAGCCGCCCCTGACCGCGGCGAGCGCCGTGGTCGGCGAGCCTTCGTCGCTGAGGATGCCGGGGAACGTGACGTCGTGCGTGCTGAGGTCGGTCGCCTTCGGCGCTGGTGCACCGCCTTGACCGATCTTCGCTTGCTGCGTCACGAGCTCTCCGAGCGGGTCGACCTTGGCGACGGTCGGTGCTGACCGCCGCCCGCCGATCGCGAGGCCGGCGAAAACGATGCACGCGCCTCCGAGGGCGACGAGCAGGATGGTGACGCCGCGAGGTGTGCGGTCACCGTCACTCTCCTGGATCTGTTCGAGGTTTCTCACGCTGCCCTGCTCCATCATCGTTGGCCTCGTTGCTCAACCGCGGCGGATCGACTCCTTTCGGGCTATCGCTCATGCGCAGTGGCGGCCAACTTTGCGGCGGTTTCACGGACCTTTGCGGGGCCTTCGTGCTAATCGGAACGCATGCGCCGGCGTCGTCACTGCTTGCTCTGGCTGGCGTGGTCGCTCGTTGCGCTCGCAGCGTGCAGCTCGACACCGACCGCGACCTTCACGCTCACGACGGGCGACGAGACGGACGCGCTCGGTCGCTCTCCCGCCCCGACCACCCTGGTGATCGATGGCCTCGACCTCGCCGGCAACGCCCAGGAGATCGCGCGCGCCGCGCTGCCCACGGACACCCTGCCGCTCGGTGACAAGGGCCGGACGGACATCGGCGCGATCCGCGTGCGGGCGATGGACGCCGCGGGCAAGCAGCTGCTCAGGGGCGAGACACTCTACGTGCAGTTCGGTGCGCTCGAGAACACGCCGCTCGAGGTGTTCGTGCAGCGCCTCGGCGAGCTCGCGCGCATGCCTCGTGGAGGCGCCGTGCTCGACGGCCCGAGGCTCGGTGTCACGAATGCGCGCTACGTCGTGGCGGCGAGCGGCACCCAGGTCCTCGTCTACGATCTCCTGCTCCTTCAGGCGCTCACCGGGATCCCGTCGTTTCCGCGGCCCGCGCGATCACTCGTGACGTTCGGCGCCGCGGCCATCGCGATCGACGAGCAAGGCGCGACGACCATCGATCTCTCGACGGCCGCGACGGCGGACCTCGCGGCGCCGGCGGGCGGGACGTTCGCCGAGGTGGCAGGCGGCATGACGGTCACGGCGCCGGACGGCTCGGCGTACGTCATCGGCGGCACGCGTATGAGCGGCGGCCCGAGTCAGCGCGTTCTTTCGATCACGAAGGACGGCGTGGTCGCGTTCGCCACGCTCGCGGTCCCTCGCGAGGGGGCGTGCGCCACGTGGGTGGACGGACGCGGCGTCGTCATCGTCGGCGGAAACGCGGCTGGCGCCGGCGGCGGCGCGACAGCGCCGGGAGCCGAGGTGCTCGCGCCGGGCTCGCCGCAAGGGGCGGCGCTCGCGTATCCCACCGACGGCGTGAAGGGCTGCGGAGCGACCACGCTGGATGCTTCGCACGTCCTCGTCGCGGGCGGCGTCGGCTCGACCGCCGACGTCGGCGGCGCGGCTCCGGCGCGCGTGCTCCATCTCGCATGCGGTACAATGTGCGCGCCGGCGGTATGGCCAGGGTCGCTCCCGCTGGTGCGCGCCGAGGCCTTCACGCTCGCGCCGAACGCCGCCCTCGTCACCGGCGACGATATCGCCGGTGCGTCGCATGTCTTTCGCGTAAGCGCGACGGAGTCGAAGGAGATCGCGCTCAAGGCACCGCGCCGGAACGCGCGGATGATCGCGCTGCCCGTCAAGGGTACAGTCGCCATCGTGGGCGGCGCCGCGCCGGTCGAGCAGTACGTCGAGTAGCGAGCGGCCGCGCTAGCGCGCCTAGGCGACCGTGAGCGGCGTGACCACCGCCCGGTTGCATGCAGAATGCACGTGCGCGCCGGGCCACACCACGCTTTCCACCGCACTTGCATCGACGACAGCGCCGGCGCCCACCACCGAGCCGTCGATGGTTCCATTGACGGTCGCCGTGGGATGGGCCCACGATGAGAGCCCGCGCGACCGCAGCCACTGCGCATTGGCGGCGAGGTACTCGGCGATCGACCCCACATCGACGAACGGCGCCTCCGTCACGAACGCCTGAAGGCGCTCGCCGCGGCGCAGCGCCGGGAGGTAGACGTCGCCGACGAGACAACCTCGTTCGGGAAGGAGCGCTCGCAGCTCTTCACCGATCACGTGGATGCCGAGAAAATCGCCGCCGCGGGTCTCGGCGCCGGCATCAGCGCCGACGCTCTCGCCGCGGAGACGCACGATGCGACCGTCGGCTGCGAAGCCCACGTTCCCATGCCCGGCGGCGCGCGCATGCACCGCGAGGGTGGCGCGGACCACCGCATCGGCGTCCGCCCTCGCGCCCTTCGCCGTCTTCGCCGCAGCGTAGGCGGCGACGAGCTGGCGCGGGTCGAGCGCGCTGAGGATGTCGCCGTTCCACACGAGCACGTCACCGCTGCCGAGCAGCACGCTCGCGCGCGTCACGCCGCCCGCCGTACCGAGGAGCTCGCGCTCGTGCGAGACGGCGATCCCTTCCGGCTCCGCCCACGCACGCACGTCTTCGGGACGGTGGTGGACGTTCACCACGATGCGCGCCGGCACGGCGAGGCGAACGCGCTCCACCACGTGCGCAAGCGCCGGCCGATCGCCGACGGGGACCATCGGCTTCGCGCGCTCGTCGGTGAGCGGACGCAGGCGCGTGCCGAGCCCGGCGCACAGGATCATCGCCGCATGCACGCCGCCGCTCATGTCACGTTGCTAGCACGGCGCCCCGCCCGCGATGCGCGCGACGTGCGCGCGCACGTCCTCATCGCGTCCGAGCGCCGCCGCCAGGTCCTCGAGACCAACACGCGCCGTGAGGGCGTCCTTGATGGCGACGCGCGTACGCCGGCCCGTCGACAGCAGCCAGAGCGCAGCGAGCGCAAGCTCGGCCAGCTTCGGCGCGAGCCTGGGAGCGGCTGCCAGCGCCGCGAGCAGAGCGTCCCCCGCCTTTCTTGCCTGCGCGCCGTGCACGGGATGCGACGTGGTGATGCCGAGCCGCACGAGCACGAGCAGCGCGTCCACCGTGGCCTCGATGGGATCGCGACCGGCTTCTTCCCACATTCCCGAGGCCGACTGGCGCTCGAGCAGCGCAGTCAGCGGGTCGCCGCCGGACGTGCCTGCGGCCTCGCCATCGGCCTCGAGCGAGCCGAACGGATGGGCGCCCCCGTCGACCGTACCGTCATCCCTCTCGGACAGAGAGCCCAGCGACACGCAGTGACTCAGGTCGTGGTCGTGGTCGTGGTCGTCGTCGTCGTCGTCGCGCTGTGCGCCTGCCGACGGCGGCATCGGGGCGCTACGCGCGGCCGCGGCCGGCGGCGCTTGCGGCGGAGCCGCCGCATATCTCGGCGCGGGGGCGCCCATCGACGCGAGCCGCGACATGTGCGGCGCAGCCATGGGGACCGATCGCTCCATCCCTCCGTAGCCGCGGGTCCGCGCACCCTTGAACATCGCCCAGTCGGCCGGCGCATTCACCGGAATCACGCGTGTGTCGGCCTGCTCGTTGACGCGGCGAGCCCCGGTCCGCTTCTCGACCACCACGAACGACGTGTAGCGAGACGAGACCCCGTGCTCCTTGGCGAGCTTCACGATCCGGTCCTTCATGGCGTCACCGCGGCGACCGTCGAGCGCCACTCGTTCGAGGTCGCGGATGCGCGCCTGCGCCCAGAGCTTGATCACCGCGGGGCGCTCTTCCCTCTCGGGAAGGTCCATCGGCACCTCCAGGTAGAACTTCTCGCCCTCGTACATGCCGCGGATCTCGACGGCGCCGATGCCGGCCTCCTCGTAGGTGCCGAAGATGGTGAACGGCTCGCCGTCGACGAGCGCCGTGTGGTCCGCGGGCGCGAGCTCGCCCACGTTGACGCCGCGGAACGACACGCTGACTTCGGTGACGCGCGGCGCAGTGGCGCGAGCGAATTGCGCGACCACCTTGTCGTCGACGCGCTCGCCGGGATGGATCATCTCGACCGCTCCGCCGGTCTTCTCGGCGAGGCCCACGAGGAGCGCGTCGCTCACGTTGGTCCCGATGCCGAAAGAATAGACGCGCGCGGCGACGCGCTTGGCGAGGAGCTGCTCCTGGATCTCGTCCTCGTTGCCGACCTGGCCGTCGGTGAGGAGCACGATGATGCCGCTGGGCGCCAAGCCCATGGCCTGGACGAGCGGCTCGAGCATCTCGGTCCCGCCACGCGCATCGACCGCCTCGATCCAGCGATCGGCGGCGCGCAGCGTCGAGGGCGTGAGGGTGGTCATCGAGGGCGACATCATGTCGATGGCGTCGTCGAAGGCGATCACGGCGAAGCGATCGCCTTCACGGAGCTGCCTCAGGCAGAGCCGGAGCGCCGTCTTTGCCTCGGCGATCGACGAGCCGCCCATTGACCCCGACCGATCGAGCACGAAGACGACGTCGTTGCGGTGGTCGCGACGCTTCAGGCCCCCGGCGAGATCAGGGACGAGCGACAGCGCGAACGTTCCAGCGGCGGCGCCGGCCCCCGTGCCGGCGGCCCCGCCGGCGGACCGGTGGGCGACCACCGAAGCGATAGGGGCGGCCTCGAAGGCGCTCTTTCTCGGGAATGCCGTAACCACGACGTCGCGGTCGAGCGCGACCTCGCGCTGCGTGAACGTCACGCGCGTGCGGTGCGACGGCCCGGCGACGCGCTCGGAGCGCACGTCGTGTGACGGGCTCTCGACGTCGACCTCGCAGCCGACGTCGAAGACGAGCTCCAGCGACAGACCGTAGGGCGTCGCCCCGATGGGCGGCGAGATCCGGTCGGCGTCGGGGACGCGGGTAGTGGGTTCGGCGGCGCCGTGTGCGGTCCGGTCGCCGGCCACGCTGCCCGGCATGTAGCGCGGCGCGACCAGCGTGGGGAGGGACCAGCGGATCGCGCCCTCGTCGCCGTGGAGCGGCTCGACGTACTCGATTTCGATCACGGTCTCCTCGCCGGGGAGCAGGTTGCCGACGCTGGACGTGAACACGTTCGGCCGCTCCTGCTCGAGCAAGGCGCTGCCGTGACCGGCGCTCATCGCGTCGTCGTAGCGGCGGAAGGCCTCCTCGCGCTCGTGGACCTCACCGACGAGCTGCCGCCCGTTGACCGACATCGCGAAGCCGGTGACGGATCCGCGCGTGGGGAGCGGGAACGTGTAGACGGCCTCGATGGGCTTCGTCTCGTCGTTGCGGTAGCGCTGCCGCACGACGGCGCGGGCGTGACCGGCCATCACTTCGGCGCGGACCTCCACGCCCAGCAAGGGGACGGCCCGCTGGACGTCGCCTCGCGCAAAGAGCCCGGACCTGTCGTAGTCGCTCTGCGTCGTGCTCGGTTTCATCGCCTCCGCCCTCCTCCATGATCCTTCGACTTTGCTTCCAAGATCGCCAACATCTCCTTCACAAGGCTCACGGATCTGTCCGGCGCGTCCTCTGCCACTGTCAACTCGACACCCGGGAACAGGTCGATGCGTCGGTAGAGGCGTGACGCCTGACGCGCGATCTCCGCGCGACCGCGGTCGTCCTCGTGGCGTGCCTCACGTGACGTGGTCGTGCTCGCCGCGGTGCTGGTGCTGGTGCTCGTGCTCGTGACCGTGCGCGTGTTCGTGCTCGTGTCGTCGTCGTCGACAGGAGACACCAGCGCCACGCGTCCGTCCGCGATCGCCTCGACCTCGTGCGCCGTCCGCCCGTCGAGCTCGACCGCGATGGCTTCGAGCGGGAAGAACGCCTCCTGGAGCCGACGGATCGCGCGCAGGCGCACGAGGTGCCCGTGGTCGTAGGCCGTGTCCTTGCCTCGGAACGCGGCTGCCGGCAGCAAGCCGCGCTGCACGTAGTAGCGAACCGTGCGCACGGACATTCCAGACGCACGCGCCAGCTCGTCGATCTTGTAGCTGCGTTCCGTCACACTCCTCACCATGCTTCTTGCCACCACAACTGTCAAGTAGACACTTGCCGAACGCGCGACGTTTTTTCCCGTTGCTCGACGAGAAAGGCAGCGAGCCCGCTCCTTTTTTGGCGGCAGGAGTCTCGCGTAGTACATGGGACGTGATGCTCTTGCGCCGCGTGTACGTCCGGGCCGTCGTCGCGGCGGTCGTCACGCTCGGGCTCGCGAGCGCGTTCGCGTGCGGCACGAGCCCGGTGGGCGTCGAGACCTGCCGCAGGATCGAGGACGCGCGCTGCGAGAACGCGAAGTCCTGCGGCATCGACATCTCTGGCACACCCGTGCACCGGCGTGACGGCAAAACCCCCGACCTCCAGGACCAGCAGGACGTCGGCGCGTGCAAGCGCTACTACGAGGACGCTTGCCTGCACGGGCTCGTGACGACGAGCGATCCCGGCGCCGTCCAGGCGCAGGCGTGCGTCGACGCCATCAACAACGCGACGGACTGCGCCATCGTGAAGAACCCCGAGAAGGCGCCGGCCTGCGCGTTCCTGCTGCCCCCGGCTGCCCCTGCGGCGACCCCGGCCGTCGATGCCGGCGCGGACGCGACGACCGACTGAGCGCGCGTCAGCCGTCGTCGACGTCGTCTCCGTCCTCGCTGCCGTCCATCAGATCGACCACCGAGTCGACCACTGCCTCGACCACGCCGCCCTCGGCGGGGTCCTCGTCCTGCTCCATGCTGGCGACGGGCACGCGAACGCGCGCCGCGTGGAGGTGCTCGTCGAGCGCGATGCGCCAGAAAGATGGGTCGTCACCGCTCCGGCAGCCCAGCGTGAGCGACGGAGACGCGAGGATCGTGAAGTTCGAGCCGGCCGGCTGGCGCTGCTCGCTCACGTGACGATGACCGTGGAGCACCGCGGTCGCCCCGATCTCGTCGAAGACCTCGGCCGCGCTCCGTGCGTCGTCGAGGCGCATCCCGATCTCGCTCGGCGCGCGCCGTCCGACGCCGTGCGGCAACGGCACGACATGGTGATGGAGCATCACGAGACGATGGCGCGCCGCCTGGAACTCCGGACGCTTGGCGATCTCGCGGAGCCAGGCGAGCTGCGCCGGCCCGATCGCGCCGTTGTGGCGGAAGAACCGGCGCTGCGGCCGTGCACACGAGTCGAGACCAACGAAGACGGCGTCGGCCTCCGGCATGTGGCGATACCAGCCGCCCGACTCGTGCAGCTCGAGACCGATGCGCGCCGCGAAGGCCTGCCACGCGGCACGCTTCGTCTCGGGCGTCGGCTTGGGGCGCCCGCTGCCCCGCAGCGGGAACAGATAGAGATCGTGGTTGCCGGGAATGACGAAGAGCCGTCCCTTGTCCCTCCAGCGGGCGAAGGCCGTCTCGACCAGCTCCCAGCCGACGCCGTCGTCGGTGACGTCCCCCGTGATCATCACGGCATCGGCGCCGCTCTCCTCGATCGCCTGGACGGCGCGCAGGAGGCGCACGTTCGAGTTGCGCGGCGTACCCTCGAAGAGGTGACGTAGCGCGCCAGGGCTCGGCACGTGCTGCGCGAGCGTCGGCGCCCGGCGAGCCTCGAGGTGACATGCCTTCGCGGCCGCGCGCTCGACGGGATCGATGGCGCCCCCGCCCTCCTTGCGCGATGGGATCGGATGCGCATAACCCGAGGGGTCGACGAGCGCGATCTTCGCCGCCCGCTTGCCACGCTCGTGAAAGACGCGCCAGCCCGCCTCCTCCCAGACCACCTGGAACTTTGCGCTGTCGGTCGCGACGATGTTCGCGCTTCGCTTCACCACGCGGAGGCGGTCATGAAACGTGTCGCCGAACTCGGAGACGTGGAGATCCGAGACGTGCGCGATGACGAAAGGTGACACGCGCGCGCGCTCTCTCACATCCCGGCGAGGATCTTGTACGTGTCGCCGTCGGCCACGATCTCGAGGCGGTTGTCGGCGACCGTGTGCTTCCACTCCTCGCCCTTGAGGCCCGGTATGCGGTAGCTCGCCGAGTACGTGTACTCGATGTAGATCTTCTTGTTCTCGTTGAACGTGACCTTGCGATAGCGGATCTCGTACCGGATGGTCTGCGTCTTGACGAACGTGGACGTCAGGTAGTCCTTGAGACCGTCGAAATCGATGTCGTCCTCGGGGTTCGTGTTGCCCCCGTCCTCGTAGTAGCGCGGGCTCGCGAGCTTCACGAGGCGGCCGACGTCCTTGTCCTCGACGGCGTGGCGGTACTCTTCGCAGAAGGTGATCACCTTCTTGTTGTCGCTCGTGTCCTCCACGTCCGTGTTTGGGATGTACGACGTCGAGCAACCAGCGACGCCCAGCGGGAGCGCCGAAGCGAGTGACAAGATGACGATCGAAATGAGCTTTCGCATCACGAGCTCCAACAAGGAGGACCTTACGAGGATTCCACGACGGGGACTGGATTAGAGCCAGAAGAAGCGCGCATTGGCAAATCCTCCCCACGGAGTGCTTGCTTCCAGCGTGTCCGGGCTGCTCGACGCCAGCGGCAGCAGCGCTCGATGCGCCTCCACTGCAGGCGCCGACACGAGCGCGTAGCCGGGACCGAGCCGCGCAGGCAGGCCGCCCGACCAGCCGTCGAGACGCGCGGAGAGCCGCTCGGACGAGACCAGGAGCGCGACCGCACCCGGCCTCGTCCCGGGCGCGACGCGCCTGGAGCCTTCGCCCGCCTCGTCGACGCCGACCACGACGATGCGATCGGAGACTCCGCCGCGAACGAGATCGGCGGCGACCGCCAGCGCCTCGAGGCCGCCGTGTGGACCGCCACCCACTGCGAAGGTCGGTCCGGTGAGCCCGAGCGCGACCGCGCACTCGCCGGCGGGCGCGTTGGGCGTCGTGTAAGGAAAGCGTCGGGGCTCGCCCCGGCTCGCACCTGCGACGCGGATGCGCGCGAGGTAGGCGGCGTTGGTATCGATGGTCGCGAGCCCGTGACCGACGATCACGCCGGCGCCGTCGAGCGTGCCCTGCCCCGCCTCCGCGAGCAAATCGCGAAGGCGGACCACCGACGCGAGCGTGAGACGCACGAGCAGATCGGCGCGCGCGAGCTTGTCCGCGGAGTAGCCGGTCTTCCGTGCCAGCACGTTCGCATCGGTCGCCGCCACGACGTCCTCGATCAGCGCCACCGCGCGCGACACGTACACGTCTCTCCGTCGGCGTCCGGCGTTCGCGGCTGCATGAACGCTCGCGTCGCGCCGCAGCACCAGCGCTGCGTTCGCGCCGCCGAACGCAGCCGATAGCTTCAGCGCTGCCGTGGCGTCGTGCGCCTCGGCGTGCGAGAGGATGCGCACGCCGCCCTCGACGGCGCCGCTACCCGCCGAGGCCGGCGCGATCCCAGACTTCATCGCATGCATCGCCGCAAGCGTCTCGAGCGCGCCCGCGGCGCCCAGCGTGTGACCGATGCCGCCCTTGAGAGCATGCAGTGGCACCTCCCCGATGCGCGCGCCGAGCACGACAGCAAGCGCTGCCGCCTCGGAGGCGTCGTTGTAGACGGTCGCCGTACCGTGCGCGCTGATGAGGCCGATCGTTGGACGTCCAGCGTCGTCGAGCGCTTGCTCCGCAGCGCGGGCGAGGCCGCGGCCCTCGCGGTCGGGCGCGGTCAGATGCACCGCATCGCACGTTGCGCCGAATCCGGCGATGAAGCCCCGCGCGGCGCCCGCGGGCGCGTCGGCGGCCCGCACGACCGCGAGCACCGCCGCGCCCTCGCCGAGCGCGAGGCCGTCGCGACCTGCGCGAAATGGGCACGGCGTGCCATCGGTGCATACTGCACGCAGTACCTCGAAGCCCGAGGCCACGAACACGCTCACGGAGTCGAAGCCGCCGCACAGCGCGACGTCGCATGCGCCCGCGAGGAGCCATTCCCTCGCGAGGCCGACCGCGAGCGTTCCCGACGCGCAGGCGCCGAGCAGAAATGCGACCGGCTCGAGATCGCACGGACGATCGGTCGAGAGGACGGGGCCGAGGTACGTTGCCACTGCCGAGCCCGCGGAGGCGCCGCCCTCCACGAAGGCTTCCTCGAACGAGCGCATGCCACCGCTCGACGTCCCGATCGCGAGGCCGACCCGCTTCTTCCGCCAGCCAGGCAGCGCAGCGTCGAGCTCCTTGGCGCAAGCGGCGAGCGCGCGCTCGAGGAGCACGGTCGCGCGATCGCGGCCAGCCGTTTCGCCGGTGCCGACCTCGCCGAGCCCAGGAACGCGCGCGCAAAACGGACGCGTCAGGTTCGCCGCGACGAGCTCCGCGTCACGCGCGATCGCCATCGGCGCCGCCTCGCCGACGGCACCTACTCCGAGCGCGGCCTCGCCTTCGCCGAGGCCGGAGGACGCACCGAACGCAATCACCGCGCAGTCGGTGGTCATAGCGACGTCCCCGGCTCGTCCGGATCCGCGAACGCGTCTGCGTCGGGCTCGGTCGCGAGCAGCTCCTCGACGAGCACCTCGACGCGCAGCCCGAAGCGACCTTCGATGTAGCGACCGTGCTCGCCCGTCTGCGGGACGAGGCCCGTCGAGACCCACTCGATGCCCTCGAGCGTCTCGCCTTCGCGGCGTAGCGCGACGAACCTCTTGCCGTCGCTGCGAACCGTCACGGTCGCCGGGCCGTCGCGCAGGATCCACGCGCTCTCTTCCTTCGTCGACCGCGCGAGGAGGAGCCGTCCGGCGAGCGGCGAGAGGAACCACCACCGCAGCATGCCGATGGGAAGGCCCTTCGCCTCCGCGGGATCGACGCCGCCGCGCTTCTCGAGCTTGATGGCAGGCACCGCGAAGCGAAAGCGCTCCTTCGTGACCCACACGTCGAGCGCGGTCGTTCCGCCGGGTCCGACGAGGATCATGCGCGCGGCCTTGCCCGGGCTCACCGCGACCGCTCCACGTGCCTGGTACTGACGCCCCGTGCGCGGGTCGCTGATCGCGAGGCGCACACGCTCGACATACGGCTTGTCGGGACGCCCTCGTCGTAGCCGCGCGAGGCGATCACGCGCGACGTTCCACTCGTATTGCGTGACCTCGCGGAGCTTGTCGCTGGAATCGGCTGACGCGCTGGGCCCCTCCTTGGCGATGATCTCGTACGGGCTGCGCGCCGAGGCGCTGGTCACGGGCCCGCACCCGAGCATCGGTACCCCGAGCATCGGTACCCCGAGCATCGGAGCCGCGAGCGCCGCGTGCACCACGTTTCGGAGAAGCGCGGCCGCCCGTCGCCTCCGAGTCAGGACGTCCTCGCGCGATGCCGGCCGAGCGTGATGGCGTAGCCAGAGCCACGGGCGACGCCCACGCAGAGCACGGCCTCGATCGAGGGATCGTTGGCGAGCGTCGCAGCGGCGACGGCGACGGCGATCGCGCCCGCGGCCTCGTGCGAGCCCGCGCGCTCGGCGCAGGTGATGCGGCGGCAGTCTCCCCATCCCGCGCGACGGAGGAGCGCTTCGTTCGCCTCGCCGGCGACGCCGATGACGACGACCGCGCCCGTCTTCGCACCGCCAGGCGGCGGCGCAACCTCGGCGATGGTGGTCTCGTCGTTCCACCACGAGAGCATCTGCTCGACGCGCGCGAAGATCGGCAGCCCGCGCGCGACGGCCACGTCTTCGGCCGCGAGCGCGATCGCGCCGGCGCCCTCGCGGCGGAGCGGGCGCTCGCCCTGCGAGCCGTCACGGCCGTCAGGTCGAAAGACGACGCGGAAGACCTGGTCGACGATGGCGCTCTTCTCCTCGACGGCGACCACCGCGACGCGATCGGTCTCGCCGGCGGCGACGAGCTCGTAGCCCTGCGTGACCGCGCACTCGCCGGACGTCGCGAGATCCGCGACGGCGAGCGTGGGGCCTGTGAGCCCGAGGTAGATCGACACGTGACCCGCGGGCGAGCTCGGCACGAGGCCGGGGAAGTCGGCGGGGCTCGCGAGCCGAGCGCCCTTCTCGCGGAGGCGCCGCATGAACGCCGACGTGCCGTCGACGGCGCCGAAGGCGTTGCCGAGGACGACGCCTGCGTCCTTGCTTTCGTCGCCGAGGGCGCGACCGCAGGCGATCGCCGCGAGACGCGAAGCACGATCGAGGCGACGGGCGCGATTGCCGTCGAGCTCGGCGCTGAGGTCGTAGCCGATGGCGTCCCCATCGCAGTCGCGCTCCGGCACCTTGGCGACATCGAGGCCGGAGAAGATCCCGGCCGGCGTGAGCACGGCAGCTCCCGTGACGACGACCGCGCGCGCGCTGCGCGGGGCGATGGCGCGATCGGCAGCGTCCGCGCGACCGAAGACGAGCACCGTGTCCATGCCGCCGAAACCGAACGAGCTCGACATGGCGGCACGGATCGGCCTGGGCTCGGCCTCGCGTACATGCCGGAGCGAGCACTCGGGATCAGCGTCCTCGAGGCCGCCGGTTGGAGGCACGATCCCCCTGAGAATCGCGGTCGCCGTGATGGTGGCCTCGATGGCGCCCGCGGCTGCGAGGGTGTGCCCGAACTGGCCCTTCTGGCTCGACACGGGCACGCGCGCGACGTCGTCCCCGAGGACGCGCTGCAGCGCGCGCGACTCCATCGGGTCGTTCAGCGGCGTGCCGGTGCCGTGCGCGTTCACGTAGTCGATGTCGGCGACCGTGAGCCCCGCTCGAGCGAGCGCGGCGAGCATGGCGCGAGATGGCGCGTCGCCGCTCGGCTCGGGGTTCGTGATGTGGTGCGCCTCGGCGCGCGCTGCCCAGCCGAGAAGCATGCAGACCGCATCTTTTCCGCGAGCTCGCGCGTCGGCGGCGCGCTCCAGGACCACGAAGCCCGCTCCCTCGCCGAGCGTGAGGCCGCGACGCCGGCGATCGAACGGACGTGCGCCCTCGGGATCGAGCGCACCAAGCGCGTTGAACCCGCTCAGCGTCACGCGGCACAACGCATCGGAAGCGCCGCACACCACGGCGTCGACGAGGCCCAGCTCGAGCCACGTCGCGCCGACCATCATGGCGTTCGCGCCGCTCGAGCACGCGCTCGAGAGCGAACGCACGCGGACGAACGGACCGAGCTCGCGCGCAAGCCGATCGGTGGGCGCGCTCAGCGGATGGCTCAACATGCGGCGCAGCGCTTCGTCGCGGACCTCGGGATCGACCGTGCCCTCGGGACTCAGGATCACCGACAGCGTCGACTCGGTCTCGAGCATGCCGGCGGTGCTTCCGCCCACGACCAGGCCCACGCGACGGGGGCGCTTCGAATCGAAGCCCGCCGACGTCATCGCCTCGCGCGCCGCGAGCAGTGCGAGCTCGCTCGTCCGCGAGAAGTCGTCGGGGCCTCCCTTGCGGATCCCCGGGACCTCGGCGACCAGCCGCACGCGGTAGCCGTCGGCGGGGAAGAGCGTGATGTCGGAGAACGCTCGATCGCCTCGAACCACGCGGTCCCAGGTCTGCTCGACGTTCGACCCCAGCGCGGTGACGGCGCCAAGGCCGGTGATGGCGATCACGCGCTCACCCGGCGCGGACGTCGCCGGCCTTCGCGTCGCGCGCGGCGCCGATGAAGTCCGCGAGCGAGCTCACGCAGCGGAAGATGGGCCTCGCCTCGTCGCCCTCGGGCACGCGGATGCCGAATTTCTCCTCGACGAGCATCGCGATCTGCAGCGCGTCGAGCGAATCGAGCCCGAGGCCTCCCGTGCCGAACAGCGGAGCTTCGTCCTCGATGCTGCTGGGATCGCGCCCGGTCAAGTTCAGCTCGGAGACGAGCAGCTGCTTGATTTCGGCGACGAGCAGAGGTTTGGGGTCGGAACGTTGCATAGGAAGCTAGCGACGCGGGGCGCGTAACGCGAGACAGCGTTGCGATTCGCCTCGAAGAGACGCCAAGCACGTAGCACGACTGGGCTTTTCCGCCAAACCGAAGCTGCTACAAGAGGTTCCCGCGGCATTTCGCCGTCCCGTCCCGTTGGAGACCTAAACAGATGGGCACCCTCGTCAACTACATGACCGAAAAAGGCGTTGCCGTCCTCACGCTCAGCGATCCGCCGGTCAACGCCTACAGCTACGAGATGCTGCGTGAGCTCGACGGTTACATCCTGGAGGCTCGGTTCGACAACGACGTGCACGTGATCGTGATCACGGGCCACGGCGAGAAGTTCTTCTGCGCCGGCGCGAACATCAACATGCTCCGCGAGGCAGACAGCACGTTCAAATACTACTTCTGCCTGCACGCCAACGAGACGCTCAGCCGTCTCGAGCAGACACCGAAGCTCGTCATTGCAGCCCTCAACGGTCACGCGGTCGGTGGCGGCCTCGAGGTCGCGCTCGCGTGCGACATGCGCATCGCGCGCGCCGGCGACTTCCAGATCGGCCTGCCGGAAGTGGCGCTCGGCGTGCTGCCCGGCACCGGCGGGACGCAGCGCCTCGGGCGCCTCCTCGGCAAGTCACGCGCGATCGAGATGATGGTGGAGGGCGCGAAGATGAACGTCAGCCGCGCCGCCGAGGTCGGGCTCGTCAACAAGGTCTGGCCCGCCGAGTCCAACGACGAGTTCCTCCGCAAGGTCGTCGATTACGCGCACGGGTTCTGTCCCCCGAACGGCGCCGCGATGGCGGCCGGCCGCATCAAGCGCGCCGTCCAGAGCGGCATGGAGATGAGCCTCGAGCAAGGCCTCGCCTTCGAGCGCGAGCTCCAGGCGGAGCTCTTCGCGTCCACCGACGCGAAGGAAGGCCTCAACGCCTACGTCGCCAAGCGCAAGCCGCAGTTCCGCGGCAGGTGAACGACGCGCTCAACCCGCGCGGGCGAAGAGCTTTGCGTAGTACTCGCTGATCTCGTCGCCGCCGAGCTTCGTGAAGAAGGTCGAGTACGCCATCCAGATGGAGAGGCCGTTGAGGTCGCGGAACATCGGCGGCAAGTAGTGCGGGGGCTTCACCACGCCGTCGTTCACGCGGCGTGCGAGCACCGGCACGTCCTCGTGCGCGACCTTACCGACGAAGAGAAACGGGATGAGATCGACGCGGTTGTGCTGGATGGCGCTGCGGATGAACGCGTAGTTGAGGACGATGCCCTTGCAGTAGCAGGCGTCCTTCGTGAAGGGCGCGCCGCCGTCGACCACGCCGCCGCGGAAGATTCGCCGCGTGTTGTGGAAGCACTCCTCCTCGTCGTAGCCCTCGGTCCGGAACCACTCGAACACGTCGATGAAGCTCGCGCCGTCCTCGGCCTTGTCGACGCCGAGGACGCGATCGTTCAAGCGGCGCGCGCGCCGAGGATAGGTGCGGAACGTGAAGATCTCGCAGAGCGCAGCGAGCCCCTCCTGCACGGTGGTGGTGCGCGGCGGCCCCTTGGCGAGCCACTTCGCGACGGTCTGCGCCTGGCCGTTGAGCGACGTCGCGACGTGCACCCAGCCCTCGTGCACCTCGAGGATGTCGATGTCGCGCGTCGAGAACTTCGCGCCGGTGCGGACCTTCACGTAGTCGCTGCCGGCGGCGGCATCGCTGAGCAGCGTGTCGTCGACCTCGACGCGGACCGAGCTGTCGCCGAAGTACGCCGCGAAGCGCTTGTTGAGCTCGGCGGCGGCATCGACGGCCTCGATGTTCCGCTCGTACTTCATGCCGAGCAGCGACTCGTCGATGTTGGTGAGGATCTCGTAGAGCAGGTGCCCGAGGTCACGAAGCGACGTCTTGCCGTCGGGGAACTTGTCCTTGCACGAGCCGTAGAGCTTCCGCGAATAGCCGTAGAAGAGCGGCGTCCCACGCGCGGCGAGCATGCGGACGACGTCGCGATACTCGATCGCGGTGCTGGTGAGGATGTTGCCGATGGCATCGGTCTCGCCGAGCTCGCGATCGATCTCGCGTGCGATCTCCTCGAACTCCTCGGCCTTCGCGCGCGGATCGAAGCCGAGCTCCTGCTTCGCGTAGTACTCCGCGTCGACCTTGGGGAGCTCGCGAAACTTCCCCCTGCGGAAGTCCTCCTCGATCGAGCCGTCCCAGCGGATGGCCTGGAGCACGCGGATGGGCCGCTGCGCGTCGACGATCTTCGTGGCGATCTGAGCGACGATCTCCTTGTAGCTGCGCCACGGTCCGGCGGCGGGGAGCGGCGGGATCGACGGATGCGGATCCTGCTTGTCCTCCGCGGCGGCGGCGATCGACGCGCGATCGGCCTTCGACGACGCCGTCTTCGAATCGGGCGGCGGCGGCGGAACGGTGCGCATCGTCCCGTTCTTCTCGGCCTTCTCGGCCTTCTCGGCCTTCTCGGGCTTGTCGGGCTTGTCGGGCTTGTCGAGCTTGTCGAGCGACCTCTCGGAGGCACGATCGGCCTTGTCAGCGGAGCGTTGCTCGGACTTCTCCGTCTTCGCGCTCGCGTCCTCGGCCTCCTTGGCCTTGCGACGCTCCGCGTCGCCCGCTGGGGCTCGTTCGGCCATCAATTTCTATTTTCCGCTTCGCGGCGCGCAATATCCAGCATTTTACCAAAAGTTGTTGGTAATGCCGCAGCCGTGCGCCTCGCCGAGCTCCATGTCTATCCGCTGAAGGGAGCGCACGGCATCGCGCTCGAACGGTCCGACGTGCTCGCCGGTGGGCTCCGTCACGATCGCCGTCTCATGCTGCTCGATGCACGAGGCGCGTTCGTCACGCAGCGCAAGCATCCGCGCATGGCGCTGGTCACCACCGCGTTCGTCGACGACCGGCTCGCCGTCACGACGCCGAACGCCGGGACGTTCGAGGTCGCGCTCGCGGTCGACCCGAGCGCGCCGCGCCGGGTTGTCCGCATCTGGAACGACGACGTCGAGGCCGTCGAGATCCGCGGCGCCGTTGCCGACGCGCTCTCGGATCATCTCGGGGAACGCTGCGCGCTCGTCGCGATGCCCGACGACGTCGTGCGTCCGGTCGAGTCGCCCTACGGAGCCCCCGGCGATCGCGTGGGCTTCGCCGACGCGTATCCCGTGCTGCTGGCGACGCGCGCATCGCTCGCCGATCTCGATGCGCGCCTCGACGAGCCTGTCTCGATGACCCGTTTCCGTCCCAACCTCGTCATCGAGGGCGGTGAGGCCTTCGAGGAAGAGGCGCATGCGCGCGTGCGCATCGGTCCCCTCACTTTCCGCATGCCGAAGCGGTGCTCGCGCTGCGCGGTCACGCTCGTCGATCAGGAGACGGCGGCGGTCGGCAAGGAGCCGCTGCGCACACTGGCCCGGTACCGCACCGTGGACAATAACGTGTACTTTGCACAGAACCTCATCCCCGACTCGCTGGGAAGCCTGAGCGTCGGGGACGAGGTGACGTACCTCGACCGCATTCGGTGACGCCGGGCCCCCTTCGCTGGGTCAGCTGACGCTGGCGAGGACGCGCTTCAGCACGTCGGTATCACGGACGCCTTCGGCCTCGGCGCGGTAGCTCATGACGAGGCGATGCCGGAGCACGGGGACGACGAGCGCCTTCACGTCCTCGATGTCGGCGGCGGCCTCCCCGCGCAGCGCCGCGCGCGCCTTGGCGGCGAGAACGAGCGCCTGCGACCCGCGCGGTCCGGCGCCGAAGCGCACGTACTCGTCGACCTCCTTCACGCCCGAAGACGTCCCGGGACCTCGGCGTTCACCGGTCCCGGCGCGGCTGGGCCTCGTCGCGCGACCGAGCGCGACGGCGAGCGACACCGCCGCGTCGGTGACGGGAATGCGCGGTACGAGCGACTGGAGCGCACGAACCTCGGCGGTGGTGAGGACGCGGGGAACAGTGCCGACGTCGGCGCTCGTCGTCCGCCGCGCGATCTCCCGCTCCTCGTCCTCGGACGGGTACTCGACGTGGATCTCGAGGAGGAAGCGATCGAGCTGCGCCTCGGGCAGCGGATACGTGCCCTCCTGCTCGATCGGGTTCCGCGTCGCGAAGACCTGGAAGGGGTCGGGCAACACGTGCGTGACGGTGCCGACGGTGACCCGACGCTCCTGCATGGCCTGGAGCAACGCCGCCTGCGTCTTGGGAGGCGTGCGGTTGATCTCGTCGGCGAGGATCAGGTTGTGGAAGATCGGCCCGGGCAGGAAGCGCACGCGCCGGTGGACGCCACCCTGGTTGTCCTCGTCTTCCTGGAGGACGTCGGTGCCGGTGATGTCGGCCGGAAGAAGATCGGGTGTAAACTGCACGCGACCGAACTCGAGATCGAGCGCCTCGGCGAGCGACGCGACGAGGAGCGTCTTGGCGAGGCCGGGCACGCCGACCAGCAGCGCATGCCCTCGCGCCAGGAGCGCGACGAGCATGAGGTCGATCACCTCGTCCTGGCCGACGACGCGGGCGGCGACCGCCTCGTGAAGCTTTGCGCGCGCGCTCGCGGCCCTGCCGAGGAGCTCGGCGTCACTCGGTGCGGCGCCTTGCTGCGCCTGCACCTGCGCCTGCGACTGCTCGCGTGCGCGCTCATCGGCCTGGGACGGGGTACTCACCGCCCTCTCTGTTCTCATGAGAGGACCAGGCGTGTCAAAGCACCCTTTGCAGGCGCGAGCATCCCGACGTAGAAGCTGAAGCTCGATGCTCGAGCCCAGTCACGAGACGGTGACGCGTCCCGATCCCGGACTGGCCCGTGGAAAGTGGGAGGCCCCGGCATGGGCCTTCTGGGTGTCCCTGGCGCTCGTCCTCGTGGGCACGACGCTCTACGTGCTGAAGCGCATGGGCATGTTGCGGAGACCCAGGGCATGAAGGCGAACATCCGCAAGATCCTCTACGCGATGCTGCTCGGCGTCTGCGTCTACTTCGGGCTCGCGCTGTACAGCGGGCTCGGCAAGATCCGCGATTCACTCGCGATCTTCCACGTGGAGACGTTCTTCTTCGCGTGCGGGCTCGCGTTCGGCAACTACGTGCTGCGCTTCCTCAAGTGGGAGTTCTATCTGTCGCGGCTCGGCATCCGGAACATTCCGAAGCTCGACAGCTTCCTCACGTTTCTCTCGGGGTTCGTGCTGACCGTCACGCCCGGCAAGGTCGGCGAGGTGTTCAAGTCGCTCGTCCTCTTCGAGACGCACGGCGTTCCGATGACGAAGACCGCCCCCATCGTCGTCGCCGAGCGCGCGACGGACGTGATCGGGATTGTCGCGCTGATCGTGTTCGGCTCGCTGGGCTTCTCGGGCGGGCTGCTGTGGGCGGGGATCGGCTCGGCGCTGGTCCTCGCGCTGATCATCATCGTCGGCAACAAGAAGCTGTCGATGGCGCTCATCCACATTGTCGCTCGACTGCCGGGCAAGCTGAGCAAGATCGCGCCGAAGCTCGAGGCCGCTTACGAGAGCCTCGCCACGCTCCTGGCGCTGCGAAACCTGCTCGTCCCGAGCCTGCTGTCCGCCGCCGCCTGGACGTTGGAGTGCCTCGCGCTGTGGGTGATCCTCGGGGGCTTCGGGCAGTCGACGAGCATCCCGCTGGCCACGTTCTTCTACGCGACGAGCACGCTGGTCGGCGCGATCGTCCCGGTCCCCGGCGGCCTCGGCATCACGGAAGGCGCACTCATGAGCCAGATGACGCAGATCGGCCACGTCGAGAAGGGCATCGCCACCGCGGCGATGATCCTGGTCCGCTTCGCGACGCTCTGGTTCGCAGTGCTGGTGGGCTTCATCGCGCTCTCCTGGATGAAGCGCCGCCACCCCGGCCTCCTCGCGAAAGACGACCCCAACGTCGCCGCCCTCACCAAGAAGGCGTGAGCTTCCGGTTCTCCCTCTCTACGGGCTCTACGGGATGGCGCGGAGGGCGGTGAGGATGACCTCGAAGTCGGCCGGCGGATCGACCTCGAAGCGCACCTTCTTGCCGGTCGTGGGGTGGATGAAGCCGAGGACGCGCGCGTGGAGCGCCGGGCGGCCAAGGGCCTCCGCGGACTCGCGGAACACCTGGTGCTTCGAGAGCTTGCCGTAGAGCGCGTCGCCGAGAATCGGGGTTCGCGCGTCGGCGAGGTGCACGCGGATCTGATGCGTGCGGCCCGTCTCCAGCCGGCACGCCACGTACGTCGCCAGGCCGTGCGCGAGGCTCTCCAGCGGCTTCACGTGCGTGACGGCGCGCTTGCCGATTTTCACCTTTGACGAGAACTTCAGCCGGTCCTTCGGATGACGGCCGTGCAT
>JAYTOQ010000096.1:0-5881 GCA_043747665.1 Polyangiaceae bacterium
ACGTCACCGCGCTCGCGAGGGCATCCGACGTCCGTGCAGTCGTCGAGCTTCGAGCACAGCCCGAGATCGCAGGTCTCGTCCTGTCCGCAGACGACGCCGATGCAACGGTCGCTCAGCAAGATCGGAAAGCGAAGCGCCTTGTGCTTCAGGAACGTGGCGCGTCGACGAACGACGATGCACCGGTCGAGATGGCCGGGGCGACACGTCGATGCCTCCACGCCGACGCCCGCGACGACCTCGAGATCGAACGCCGCGTCCCGCGCTCCGCTCGGCACGATCGAGAGCGTGCCGAGCCGCGGCTCTGCGGTCGTGCACTCGGCGGTCTCGGCAGCAGGCGCAGCGCCGAAGTCGGTGGTGCCTCGCGCGCCGGTGAAGAGCTGCGTCTGGATCCGCTGCTCGCAAGGCACCGTTGTCGTGAGCTCGACGTCGATCTCCGTCGCGCCGAAGCAGCCCCCGAGCAAACCGGTAGCGGCGACGATGCCGAGAGCGATCGCCATGCCGAGGGGAGCAACACGAGATGGAACTGCCACCGGCATTGATTGCCAGAACAGCATACCCGTCTTCGCTCACTCACGCCTGCTTCGCGAGGTCGGCTCACTTTGCGGAGTCGGTGTGGCACTCGTGGCATCCGAAGCCCTCGCCGGTCTTCGGGTCGTAAGGCTCCTCGCCGAGCATCTGCGCCATCATCGGGACCACCTTCGTGGACATGAACTTCACGGCGTCGGGCCGCTCCTTCATGAGCGCCTGAAAGCCCGGCATGTCGTTGGGGACCTTCGGCATGATCTTCGGGTTGGGCATCTTGAAGGTGCCCTCCTTCGCGCCGTCGCCGTGACACGTGCCGCACGTGATGTTGCCGAATTTCTTGCTGTCGTACGCGGCGAACTCCGCCTTCATCTTCGGAAGCACCGTGGTCTTCATGAAGCCGAGGCGCTGGTCCTTGTTCATGTCCTTCCACGTGAGCGTGCTGCCGGCGGCCGGGCTCGTCGTCGCGGGCGGCGGGTTCACGGGCGGCGTGTTGGTGGGCGTCCCCGGCGGCGGCGTCGTCGCCTCGGGCATTCCACCACCGCACGAGACCGCAACGGGGAGCGCCGCAGCGAGGCCGAGCGCGAGGAGACCAACGAGCTTGTTCGCGGAGATCATGAGCGCCACTTTCCAACGCTCGCGGTCCGCGAACAAGGATTTCGTCAATGGAGGACGAAGTTGTTCAGGGCCTGCACGAGGACGCCGACGATGCTCTCGCCCGCGATGCCGCCTGCCGCAATGGCGACGATGTAGCGCTCGGCCCAGGCCTTGTTCACGCGCGTCGCGACCTCGCCGAACACGGCGCCCGCGAACATCGCGAGAGGATAGAAGAACGGGAGCACCATGCCGAGGCCGATGCCGGTCGGCGAGGGGATCCACTTCCGGTGCTTCTTCGGCGCGACGAGCTCCGCGATGGCCAGCGCCGCGCCGATGAGGAGGCCCCAGCGGATGGCCGTCTGCGACATGGGATGGAGGTTGCCGAGCCCGTACTTGAAGACCTCGGCGACCGCCTTCCACTGCTGCGCGCCAGGAGCAGGGAAGGCCGGCGCCTTGGTATCGGTGCCCGTGAGCACGCTCGCGTCGGGGACGAGCACGAAGTAGCAGAGCGTCGTCGCGATGGTGCCGGTGAGGATGCCCGCCGCCTGCGCGAGGAACTGCCGGCGTGGGTTGGCGCCCAGCAAGTAGCCACATTTAAGGTCGTTCAGCAGATCGGCGCTCGAGAGCGACGCGCTCGCCGTGATGGCTGCAGTCTGCAAGTTCGCGGTGGAGCTCTGCGGGATGAGCACACCGTATGTGAGCTGCATGATCTTCCCGAGCGGACCGCCGGGCGTGATGTCGCTCTCGCCAGTCGCTCGACACGCGACGAGCGCGAGGATGAACGTCATGGCGACGGCGAGCACCCCGAGATGGAGTGGGATCTCGAACGTGCGCCACGCGACGATCACGACGCCGGTGCCGGCCAGCACCATCCCGCTCGCGAACCACTTGTACGGGACCTCGACGTCGTCGGGCCGCATGCCGTCCGGGTCGGCGGCGATGGCAGCGGCGTCAGCGTCGGCCTTGGCCTGGCGCTTCTTCTTGCTGGGGATGAGTCCGTCGATGGCGCGCACGATGGTGCGCCACTGCGCGAGGAACGCGACGAGCCCGCTCGACACCAGGATCGGCGCGCCCGTCCAGATGCCGATCTCCTTCCACGCGCTGGTTGGCTTGGTGACTGCGCCCACCTCGATCCCCACCGCGTTGACCCACAGCGCGTCGAGCGCGGGAGGCGCAAGAAGCACCGTGAGGATGAGACCGCCCACCACCATCCAGAACGTGATGCGCACGCCGACCAGGATCCCGGCGAAGAGCAGAGCGACGCCGTGATCGAGCTTGATGTGGAAATCGCTGAGCTGGAACGGCGCGCCGTCGTGATGGAGCTTGGCGGGACCCGCATTCAGCATGCGATGCGTCCACGACTCCGGAAGCACCCGCGGGATCCAGTCGAAGACGTTCGACTGACCGGGGAGGATCGTGTCGCGCATCATCTTGCCGGTCTTGGGGTCGACGCCCACCTTGCGGATGTCGAGCTCCTTGAGGAGCGGCACCAGCGCGGAGAAGCCCGCCATCGCGAAGAGGACGCGCGCGCGCTTGATCGCCTCCTGGCCGTGGCTGTACAGGCCCTGGAGGGTGACGGCGGCGGCGGTCCCGGAGGGGAACTTGAGGCGCTCGCGGTTGATCATCGTGCGCTTCATCGGGATCGCGAGGACCACGCCGAGCGCTGCCAGGAAGAAGATCCACATCGCCACGGCCGGCCACGGGATGTTGTGGCCGCCCGGGTCGTCCGACGACACGGTGAGGAGGAGCATCGCGGGCAGCGCGGTGATGGTGAGGAAACCCGTCGCGTAGCCGGCCGACGACGCCGTCGACACCGCGCACGTGCTCTCGAGGATCGACATGCGCCCCTTCACGAGGCCCGCGCTCTGCAACGAGCTCCACACCGCATACGTGAGGATGCACGCCGTGAGATTGACGCCGAGAAACCACCCGGTCTTCAGCCCGATGTACACGTTCGTGAACGCGAGGAAGAAGCCGAGCACCGTGCCCATCACGATGGCGCGCGCGGTGAGCTGCGGAGCGTTGCGGCGATAGGCGCGCGCGTACCACTCGGCCTCGTCGAACTCGGCGACCTGCTCGGGAGGGATGGCGAGGGGCTTGCTCGCCTCGAGCTCCTCGGGGGTCTCGGCTGGCTTCTGGAAGAGGCTCACGATCGCTGTTTAGCCCGGATCCGGGGGTGAAAGTGGTCTGCCGAGCTGCCGCCGGCCATGGGGCCTTGACAGTTACCGACCGATCGGTAGACTCAGGCTCGTGATCGCCGAACGCCTCCCCCGGTCCTGGAACGCCGCGCTCGAACAGCTCCGGCGCGACGTGAGCGTCGTCGGACGACGGGCCCTCGGTTACGGTCCGCTGCCGCTCCTGCCTCGGCCGCAGCGTCATCTGCGCCCGACGTCCATCAACCCAGGTGAGGAGCGACGGCGGACGAATCAGCCTCGTGACGCTCGCGAGGTCCGCGTCACGCGGGTCGTCCGGGAGACCGCCGACGCGTTCACCATCGTGCTTCAAGAGGTCGACGGCAGCGCCTTCGACTTCCAGCCGGGGCAGTTCTTCACGGTGCTCACCACGATCGACGGCGAGATCGCGCCGCGGAACTACTCCGCGTCGAACGCGCCCGGGACCGCGGAGCTCCACCTCACGATCAAGGAGAAGCCGGGCGGTCTCGTCTCGCCGGTCCTCGCCCGCGTGCAGCCGGGCGAAAGCCTCCGTGTCCTCGGCCCCTTCGGGTCGTTCGTGGTCGACGCAGCGCACGACCCGACCGCGCACGGCCCGCGCCGCCTCGTGCTCGTCGCGGGCGGCGGCGGGATCACCCCGCTCGCGTCGATCGCGCGCACGCTGCTCGCGCGCGAGCCGTCGTCGGAGATCGCGCTCCTCTACGCCAACCGCTCACGCGACGAGGCGATCCTGGCGTCGGAGCTCGAGGCGCTCGCCGTCGCGCACGGGTCGCGCTTCTCCGTCTTGCACCACGCCGGCTCGCTCGACCGGTCCGCCGCAGCGCTCGCGCTCGATGCGCTGCCGCTCGCGTCGAATGCGAGCACGCGCTTCTTCGTGTGCGGCCCCGATGGGATGCGCGACGAGGTGCTGGCTGCGCTCGCGTCACGAGGGATCGGCAGTCACGCCATCGCGATCGAGCGCTTCTCGGTGGGGCCGCGGCCGCACGTCGCGACGTCGTCGGCCGCCATCGCCGCTGCCGCCGCGCCCGGCGCGCGGCCGATCACCATCCGTGTTCGGAGCACCAGCACGGGGGCCTTCCGCACGCATCGCACGAGCGCGCTGCCCGGCGCGACCGTCCTCGAGGCAGGGCTCGCGGCCGGCGCACCGATGCCGTTCTCGTGCGCGGTCGGCGGCTGCGGCGCGTGCAAGGTGAGGCTCGTCGAGGGCAACGTCGAGGTGGAGGAGCCCAGTTGCCTGACCGACGCCGAGCGAGCGGCGGGCTACGTGCTAGCGTGTGTAGGTCGTCCCTGTGGGCCGTGCGTCGTCGAGATCGTCGAAGCCAAAGCTGAAGAAGGAGGCGCGTGATGTTCGGTGCCGATACGAAGAAGCTCACGTCGCTGTTGCCGCTGCGCATGCGGAACCAGATGGACGCCTGGTTCGAGTCGTTCCAGGTGCTCGCCGAGGTCCGCGATCCACGCGTGCTCGCGTCGCTGGCGCCCTCGGGCATCCGCGGTCTCGTGCTCCAGCGCGGCAAGCAGGGCGTTCCCACCCAAACCCGCGCGCATCACGCCGCGCGCTTCGACTGGTCGTACCCTTCGGACAATTCCGAGATGCGTGCACTCTACACACGCGCCAAGCTCGGTCAGTGGAACAGCGACACCACGCTGCCTTGGGGCACGTCGGTCGACCCGTACGATCCGGCCACGCCGCTGCTGCCCGACGGATTCCTCGACTTCGATGCGCTCGCCCGTCTCGGCATCAGGCTCGACGCCAAGGAGAGGCAGCGCCTCGTCCACAGCGTGGCCTCGTGGATGCTGAGCCAGTTCCTGCACGGCGAGCAGGGCGCGCTCTTCGCCGCCGCGCAGGTCACCGAGGCAGTGCCGTTCTTCGACGGGAAGCTCTACGGCGCAACGCAGGTCATGGACGAAGGACGCCACGTCGAGGTCTTTCACCGCTACCTCGATACGAAGCTCGAGAAGCTCTATCAGGTGAACGACAACCTCTTCGTAATCATCGATGCGCTCATGGCGGACGCGCGCTGGGACATGAAGTTCCTGGGCATGCAGATCATGGTCGAGGGACTCGCGCTCGGCGCGTTCGGCACGCTCTACAAGCAGACGAAGGAGCCGCTCCTGAAGGAGCTCCTCAAGTACGTGATCCAGGACGAAGCGCGCCACGTCCACTATGGAGTCCTCGCGCTCCGCGATCACATGAAGGTGCTGTCGGGCTCCGAGCGACGCGAGCGCGAGGACTGGGCCTTCGAAGTGGCCCTCTTGATGCGCAATCGATTCCTCGCGTACGAGGTCTACGAGGAGTGGTTCGAGGGGATCCTGCCTCGCGCGAAGTGGCGCGAGTTCGTGACGCACACGCCCGGTATGCATCAGTTCCGGCAGACCATGTTCAGCCGGCTCGTACCCAATCTGCGCGAGATCGGCCTCGTGACGCCGCGCTTGCTCCCTCGCTACGAGAAGGTGGGCCTGCTGCAGTACATGAGCGGGCTCTCCGCGGATCGCCTCGACGGTGACGGGCTCCTCGCCGAGCTCGACCGCGCGGCTTGAACGCCTCCGCGACCGTGCGCTCCAGATCGTGACTCTGCTGTGCCAGTCCGATT
>JAYTOQ010000097.1:0-1585 GCA_043747665.1 Polyangiaceae bacterium
CCATCCGCTGTTTCCATGTCGCAGTAGGCCGTGAACGCGCCGCCGTCGGAGGCACGAAGCGTGTAGGCGCCGCTCGGGGCAGCGACGTTGTCCGCATGCAGCGCGCGACACGATGCGGCGGTCGGCGCCGCTGCGTCCGTCGCGAGCATGCCGCGTTGGCGTCGGCGTCGGCGTCGGCGTCGGCGTCGGCGTTCGCGCCGGCCTCTGCCGAGCCACGGGGGCCGTCGGAGAGGCCCGATGTGCTCACGAGCAGCGAGCATGCCGATGCCACGAAGGCTGCGGCGATGGTTGCCGCGACGACCACGACTAGCTTCCTCATGCGCGGCTCACTTGGCGCTGGCGCTGACGGAGACCACGCGATTGCCCTGCGCATCGGGGCTAGCGGCCTGGATTTCCTTCTCGCCAACGTGCAAGCGCTTGCGGAGCTGCGGAGGTCCCGCAAGGAGCACGTCGATGTCACCGTCGCAGCGGAGCTGCTCGATGCGCGCCTCGGGACCGAGGCCGGCGAGGAGCCAGACCTCCGCGCCGCGGACGTTCGACACGACGTGTACGGTTCCTGGTGAGCCGGAGCCGCCGACTTGGCTGCCTGGCTCGGCGACCGGCCACGCATCGATGGCGCCGGCCTTCGCCTTGCTGGGATCGAGCTGGATGGGAACGTCGATGCGCGGCTTGCCGTCGGGCGCCTTGTCCCATGTCGACTCGGCCTTGATGACCGCGCGTCGCGGAGCGTAGCCCTCGGCGGTCGCGACGAACTCGAGGCGCGTGCCGACCGGCATGCGCTCGACATCGAGCGGCGCCTGGCCCATACGAAGCAGAATTTCGGCGTTTGCGGGGACCTCGCTGACGACGAGCGCAACCTTGCAGCGAGGCGCGGGCGGAACCACGGGCGCTGCGCTCGTCGATGCCGTCGTGACCGGCTTCTTCTTCCCGGTGAAAAACGCCGGCTTGAACATCCACACCGCGATGCCGCCGGCGACGAGCACGAACAGCGTGAGGACCAGCATCGCGAGGCCGGTGCGCGGCGCACGTGGCTGGCGGAAGTTACCGGTGCGGCCGCCGGTGGCTTTGTTACGGCGCGACGTCGCGCCCGCGGGCGGCGGCTCGGCCTTCTCGCGTCGACCGGATGCCGAGAGCGCGGGCGCGGCCGCGGGCGCAGCCGGAGCCGGAGCTGGGCGGCCAGCCTGACGCGGCGTGACCGGCCGCTTCAGCGCCGCTTCCATCGCGGCGGCGGCGAGCGCGGGCATGGGCGGCACGGGCGAGTGTCGCGGGCTCTGGGTCACCGCTGCATGGGCGGGCACCGGCGTCATCGGCACGAGAGGCGACGGCGGCGCGAGGGCGTTCGACGGCGGCATCGCCGAAGACGCGGGCGGGATGAGGCCGGGCGCATGGCTCGGCGGCGCGGTGCCCGCCGGCAGCCGCGCGGTCGCCGCGCCAGGCGCAGGTACGGGCGCCGCAGCAGCGACCGGCGCGCTCGCGCTCGGCTCGGAGAGCGCGAGGAGCGCCTCGACGCTGTCGCCCTCCGAGTCCTGCCGCGTCGGTAAAGCCTTACCGACGTCCTTGGTGAGCTCCGCCAGCGTCGTTGCGT
>JAYTOQ010000098.1:0-1705 GCA_043747665.1 Polyangiaceae bacterium
ACACATCGCAGCGGGCGGCATCGCTCCGCTCGTCAGCGCGGGGTCTCCGGCCATGTAGCAGACCGCGATGGGCGCCTCGTCGTCTCTCGGCGCCTCGGCGTTGCCGTCGCGCGAGGAGCAAGCGTTCGCCGAGGCGGCTATGACGAGCGTGAGCGCCGCGATACCGAGGGTCTTCCTGATGTTCATGTGATTCCTCCGATGAATAAGGACTGCAGCGCGCGTGCCGTTGCCGTACACGCGGCCGTTCGCGAGGCCTCCCGGCAACTTTTACGACTCGTGGAGAAGGAGGTGGCGGAGTTGGTGCACTGTCCACGCGATGAACAGCTTGTCGCGAGAGTGGGCGACCTGCTCGAGGCAATGCGCTCCGTGCCGAGAGGTGACCGCGAACGGCGGCGTGTTCAGCTTCGCACCGCGGAAACGCCATCGGCACGCTCCGTGAAGAGACTCCTCCCACGCAACGACGCTCTGCAACACATGGGAGATTCACCGATGAAAAAGTGGACGATGATCGCGGGTACCCTCTCGGCCGTCATGTCGATCCAGGCCGTGGCCTGCACGCAACCGACGAGCGAGGCGACAGGCGAGGCGGAGGCCCCGCTCACGGCCTCCGTGAGAGTGAACGGGCAGCTTGTCGGCGTGCCGGTCGTGAACGCCGCGGTGATCGAACGCGGCGCTGCATAGATCAAGGCGCAGTCCGAAGCCGGATCGGCGTCCACGTGGGCGGAGCTTCAGGACGGTCGCCGCGTCGTCGTCCTCGACCAGCGCCAGGACGGCAATCGGATCAGCGCGCGCGGCTACATCGATGACGCGGCAGGGCTACGCGCGCCGTTCGAGCTGAACAACATTTCGCCGAGCCAGGACCCGTCGACAGCATCGGCGCTCCAGCCGCGCTTTTGGGGCATCCTCGTCATCCTCGTCATCCTCGTCATCCTCGTCGTCGTGGTCATCATTGTCGCGCCCCCGATCTGGAACGCGTACCAGTGCAGTGACCGCTCGACCAACGACTGCCTCTGTCAGAAGGGCATCCCCGAGCCGACGGCCTGCACCGTCGGCGGGTCTATGACGGACAGCGGCAAGGGCGTCGAAGCGTGCGCCAAAGTCGACGCACCTACGACGGCGTGTGTGTGCCGCCCCCGCGACCCCGCGTCGACCGTCGAATGCGGCAAGCTCTCCGATCCGCCTCGTCCCCCTGCGACGGACGGCGGGTGAGCTAGAAACGACCAGCGCCGGCTCCACTCTGGGCGGGCCGGCGCTGTTCCGATTACGCTCGCCCTGACCGCGCGGCATGCGGGGCCGCGAATCCGACGCGGCGTTACGCGAGCTCGGCTTCCTTCGTGTAGACGATGAGCGGCGCCTCGCCCTTCGTGATCACTTCCTCGTTGATCACGACCTCCTTGATGCCGGCGCGGCCGGGCACGTCGTACATGATGTCGAGCATCGCGTGCTCGAGGATGGCGCGGAGGCCGCGAGCGCCGGCGTTGCGGATGAGCGCTTCCTTCGCGACGGCCGCCAGCGCGGTCTTCGTGAACTTCAGCTTCACGCCGTCCATGTCGAAGAGCTTCTGGAACTGCTTCACGAGCGCGTTCTTCGGCTTCGTGAGGATGTCGATGAGCGCTTCTTCGTTGAGCTCGTGGAGCGTGGCGATGACGGGGAGGCGCCCGATGAACTCGGGGATCAGGCCGAACTTCAGGAGGTCCTCCGGCTG
>JAYTOQ010000099.1:0-2965 GCA_043747665.1 Polyangiaceae bacterium
CGGGGCCGCCAAGGCGGCTAAGGAGGTCGACGTCGACATCGTCTGGAAGGGCCCGCTGAAGGAGGACGACCTCAAGGCGCAGGTCGACGTCGTGAGCACCTTCGTGGCGCAGGGCGTGAGCGGCATCGTCCTCGCGCCGCTCAACGACACGGCGCTGCGCGCGCCGGTCAAGCAAGCCACGCAGGCGAAGATCCCGGTCGTCGTGTTCGACTCCGACCTCCAGGGCGATGACCACGTGAGCTTCGTCGCCACCGACAACGTCGCCGCGGGGAAGATCGCCGGCGATCACCTCGCCAAGCTGCTCGGCGACAAAGGCAACGTCGTCGTCCTGCGCTACCAGGAGGGCTCCGCGAGCACGCAGAACCGGGAAAGAGGCTTCATCGATACGATCAAGCAGAAGCCGATCATGAAGCTCGTGAGCGACAACCAGTACGGCGGCGCCACCACCGAGACCGCGTTTTCCAAGGGCGAGAGCCTCCTTCTCGCGCAGAAGGCCGAGACGGGCGCGGTCAACGGCATCTTCACGCCCAACGAGTCGACGACCTTCGGCATGCTCCTCGCGCTGAAGAAGTCGAACATGAACAAGAAGATGAAGTTCGTCGGCTTCGATGCCTCGGAGAAGCTGATCGGCGCGCTCAAGGACGGCGACGTCGACGGGCTCGTCGTGCAGAACCCGTTCAACATGGGCTACCTCGCCGTGAAGACGATGGCCGATCACCTCCGCGGCAAGAAGATCGAGAAGCGCATCGATACCGGCGCTCGACTCGTCACCAAGGAGAACCTCGAGGACCCCGCCGTCAAAGAGGTCATACAGCCCGATCTGAAGAAGTGGCTAGGGGAGTGACCGAGCCGCTACTCACGGCGCGGGGCATCGAGAAGGCATTCGGTCCCGTGGCGGTGCTGCGGGGCATCGACCTCGTGCTGCACGGCGGCGCGGCGCATGCGCTGCTCGGCGAGAACGGCGCGGGCAAGAGCACGCTGATGCGCATCTTGCTGGGGATCGAACGCGCCGATCGCGGCACGATGCACCTCGCGGGCGCGCCGTATGCGCCGCGCGGGCCCGGCGAGGCGCGCGGTGTCGGTGTGGTGATGGTGCC
The DNA here is from genome assembly GCA_043747665.1 of Polyangiaceae bacterium. Classification (GTDB taxonomy): domain Bacteria; phylum Myxococcota_A; class Polyangia; order Polyangiales; family Polyangiaceae; genus Labilithrix. Next base: position 1,098 of record JAYTOQ010000099.1, read on the forward strand.
GCAAGAGCGCACGCTGTGCCCGCATCTCGACGTGGTGGAGAACATCGTGCTCGGCATCGAGCCCACTGGGCCGCTCGGCGTCCTGCGCTCTGACGAGGCGCTAGCTCTGGCCAGGCGCTCGCTGGCGCTCGTCGCCGGCGAGGGTCGGATCCCGCTGACCGCGCGCGCCGGCTCGATGAGCGTCGCCGATCAGCAGCTCGTGGAGATCGCGCGCGCGCTCGCGCAGGGCGGCGCGAACGCACGGGTCCTGATCCTCGACGAGCCCACCGCGAGCCTCGGCAAGGAGGACGCCAATCGCCTCTTCGAGCGCGTCGGCGCGCTCAAGGCTTCGGGCCTCGCCATCGTGCTCGTCACGCATTTTCTCGGCGACGTGCGTGCGCATGCCGATCGCTACACGGTCCTCCGCGACGGCAAGGTGCAGGGCGCCGGTGACCCCAAGGTGGTCCCCGCCGAGCGCATCGTGCACGAGATGCTCGGGCGTGAGCTCGAGTCGGTGCGTGGCGAGGCCGACGCGGCGAAGGGCGGCGCGGGGTATCGCGGCGAGCAACCGGCAGCAGCCGAGGACGCCGCCAGCGAGACGCTCCTCGACGTGCGCACTCTGACGGGCCTCCACAAGCCTCGCGAGGCGTCGTTCGTGCTGAAGCGAGGCGAGATCCTGGGCATCGCGGGCCTGGTCGGCTCGGGGCGCACCGAGCTCCTGCGCGCGATCGTCGGGCTCGACCGCGTGAAGAGCGGGGTCGTCGTGAAGCAAGCGCCGCGCGGCATCGGCCTCCTCAGCGAGGACCGCGGCGGAGAGGGGCTCATGCTGAATCGATCCATCGCCGAGAACATCGACCTGTCGCCGCGCGGGCCGCTGTTCGTGGATCCGCGCGCGGTACGGGCCGAGGGCGCTCGCTGGATCGGCGAGCTCGCCGTCAAGTCGAGCGGCCCCGATCAGCGCGTGGGTGACCTCTCCGGCGGCAACCAGCAAAAGGTGCAGATTGCACGCATGCTGCGGGAGGACTTCGACGTGCTCCTCGTCGACGAGCCCACGCGCGGCATCGACGTCGCCGCCAAAGCGCAGGTGCTCGAGCTGCTCCGCGAGCTCGCGGGCAAGGGCAAGGGCATCGTTCTCGTGTCGAGCCAGCTCGATGAGCTGGTGTCGACGTGCGATCGGATCGCCGTGCTCCGCCACGGCGAGCTCGGGTCCGCGCGTCCGGCATCCGAGTGGGACGAAGAGAAGCTGCTCCTCGAGGCGGCGTCGTGAGCGGCGCCGTCAAATCGCTGCGCGCCGTGAAGCGCCCGGCGTGGTTGGGTCCGTTCGTGGCTCTCCTCGTGGTGTATCTCCTCTTCGCGGCCATCACCCCCGAGCACTCGTTCCTGCGCACTCAGAACCTGCTCACCATGAGCCGCCAGAGCGTGGTCGTGGCCATCTGCGCCCTCGGGATGACGCTGGTCATCGTCACGGGCGGCATTGATCTCTCGACAGGCTCGCTGGTGGCGCTCACCACGGTCATCGTCGCGAAGCTGCTCAAGGGAGGCTCGAGCCCGGTCGTCGCGGTCATGACGGCGGTGGCAGTGGCGACGGCGATCGGCGCGCTGATCGGCGTGTGTGTCGGGCGCTTCCGGCTCATGCCGTTCGTGGTGACCCTCGGCGCGATGACGGTGCTCCGAGGCAGCGCGATCGGGCTCGCATCGGAGCAGAAGATCGACTGTGACCCGAAGGGCCTCGATCGGGTCCTCGAGGCTTCGCTCTCGGCGCCCGGCATCTGGATCGCGCTGGCGCTCGCGGTGATCGTTGCCGGTATGCTCGGCTACACGCGCTTTGGACGGCACGTCTTTGCGGTGGGCAGCAACGAGGCGGCGGCGCGGCTATGCGGCATCGACGC
>JAYTOQ010000100.1:0-7518 GCA_043747665.1 Polyangiaceae bacterium
GCGGCCATCGCGGCGATGGGCGTCTACAACATCGTGGGGCACCCCGACGTTCTCGGCGCCGTGAACCCGCTCCACGCGGTCGACTACGTGCGCCACTTCCCGAAGGCGACGCTCTACGTGATCGGGTCGGTGGACCTTTGCATCACCGGCTGCGAGGCGCTGTACGCCGACATGGGCCACTTCAGCCGCCCCGCGGTCCGGCGCGCGTGGTTCTGGGTGGTGTGGCCGGCGCTGGTCCTGAACTATCTCGGGCAGGGCGCGCGCATGCTGGACGCGGCGCCGATCGTCGACGGAAACGTCTTCTTTTCCCTGGTCCCGTCGACTCCGGGGTTCGTCTACCCGCTCGTCGTCATCAGCTGGCTGGCCACCATCATCGCCAGCCAGGCGCTCATCTCAGGCGCCTTCTCACTCGTGAGCCAGGCGATCCAGCTCGGCCTCTTCCCGCGGCTCAACGTGGTGCATACCAACGCGCACGTCGAAGGGCAGATCTACATCCCCGAGGTCAACTGGGCCTACCTCATGCTGTGCATACTCCTCGTCCTGGTCTTCAAGAGCTCGCACAATCTCGCGCCGGCCTACGGCCTTGCCGTCACCGGGACGATGGGCTTCACGACCATCCTCTTCTATCTCGTCGCGACCCGCGTCTGGCGCTGGAGCCCCTTCCTCATCGGGCCCGTCTGTCTCTTTCTCATCTTCATCGACATCGGCTTCTTCGTGAGCAACGCCACGCAGTTCATGGAGGGCGGCTACGTCACCATCCTCATCGCGGTGGTCGTCGCGTTCGTGATGCTCACGTGGCGGAAAGGCCGCGCCGCCCTGGGCGCCGCCCTGCAGGCCTCGGCGCTGCCCATGGATCTCTTCCTTGCGAGCCTGAAAGAGGAGAAGCCGGTCCGCGTGAAGGGCACCGCTGTCTTCATGACGAGCAACGCGGGGGCGCCGCACTCGCTCATCCACTACTTCAAGCACGCCAAGGCGCTGCATCAGCGCATCGTCTTCCTCACCGTGCAGACGAAGCACGTTCCGAGCATCAGCGAGGATCAGCGCATCACCGAGATCATCGACTACGGCGACGGCATGTTCGGCGCGAAGGTTCAGCTCGGCTTCATGGAGACGCCCGACATCCCGAAGACGATGGCGCGCATGAAGGAGTTCGGCGTCGACGTTGACCTCAACGACCTCTCGTTCTTCCTCGGCCGCGAGTCGCTGGTGTTCACAGGCAAGACATCGATGAGCCTGCCTCGGAAGATCTTCTTCAAGTTCCTCAGCAACAACGCGGTGCCGGCCTCAGCGTTCTTCCGCCTGCCGCCGGGACGCGTCATCGAGCTCGGGATCCAGATCGAGATCTGAGCGGGGCTACCGCGTCAGAGGCGGAAGGTCACCGCCGCCACGACGAGCGCCTGGTCCTGCACGGTGTCGGGAACGTAGCCCGCTGGCGTCGGTTGATATCCGTCCGGCGAGGTCGTGCCGCCCGGGCCCGCGTAATACGGGACATTCGCGTGGCGGTAGGACCCCTCGATCCGGAACGCGAAGAAGTCCGTGGGCATCACGTCGAAGGTCCCGGTGACGCCCCAGATCTGCAGCGCGCGTACGTTCGGCCCGGTCTCGAAGCCGGGCGGCGGATACTGCGAGAGGTAGCGAGACGGGTTCGAGAACACCTCACCGCGGAGCGCGAATGCGAGATGGTCGTGCGAGAACCAGACGCGGTTCGCGAGCGCGGTCCCGACCATGTGCGCGTGCGCAGGGCCGGGAAGGGCCTTACCCGAGGGATCGTTGCCGCCGGCTTCGAACCCGACGTGGTTGTTGAGACTGATTGCCGCCTTCGACACGAATCCGGACAACGGCGCATCGAAGTACCGAAGCAACAGGCTGTGATCATTGTGAAACCGCGCGCGGTCGCCTTCGCCCTTCGTGTCACTGCCGATATAGAAATTCGAGATGAGCGAGAGGGCCTCGGTGGGGCTCCAGCGGAGCGCCACACCCGCGGCGGGCAAGAGGTTCCATTTGCCATAGGTCTGCCAGCCGTTCATGATCCAGGGCTCGATTTTCACGCGGTCCGACGTGAAGATCTGGACCCGCATGCCCTGGAAATAAAAGGGCGTGTGCTCGCACACCACCGACCGCTGATAGTTCCAGTTCTCGGCCAAGAGATAGCTCTCGAGGCCGATATACGCCATGAAAATACCGCCCTCCACGTTGATGCCGTGCAGAGCGTCGAAGTGATATCCAGCGGTCGCTTCCCGGATGTAGCGAAGGTTCTGCACGGCATTGTTGCGACCGCGCGCGGTCGTGCCGTCGAGGTCCTGAACGATGCTGAGCGTCGAGCCGTATTGCAAGGAGAGGCGGCCGATGACGTTCTTGTAATTCCACTCCATTCCGACGGAGGCCAGATTGACGTTGAACTCGTTGTGTCGCGGCACGGATGCGGTGCCCGTGAACGTGTCGTCGCGAGGGTGATTGAGCGAATAGGCGTAATTCACGTCGAGATAGAGGCTCAGCGTGACCGCGTCGCCAAAGGGCTTGAGGGGGAAGTCCTTCTGTCGGCTCTGCCCGTTCATCCACGTGAAGTCCCCCCAGCCGAAGGGGGTCTCGGGTGTGGCGGTGGGCGCTGGAGGTGCGGTGGGCGCTGGAGATGCGGGGGGCGCGGGAGCGGCCGGCTCGGGCGGAGGGTCGACCAAGTCCTGCGCTGACGCCCGCGAGGTCCAGCTCGTGAGCGCGACGGCGATCACGAACGCCGCGGAAGCGGCGGGAAGCGAGGAGGGACGCGTAACGTTCATGGCTGACATCGTCGCATTTTGCGATCACGCCTCAAGCCCGCGATGCATGCGCGAGCCGCGGCGAGCGAACGCCCAAATGCTTTCTTTATGCGGGCATCATCGCGGCGCGCAGCCGTGGCAGCCGTCAGCGCAGCCGTCAGCGCGTCGGCCCACGCTGGTGCGCACGAGCGAAGGTATGGCAAGGCAAGACCGACGGGCCACACGATCCGCGCAAGGGAGACTGCTGCGGCAAACAGCGTTACGCCGATCGCCCACCTCGATGATCAGGGGCTCTTGTGCTCGTCGAGCTCGAGGTTCAGGAGCAGGACGTTCACGCGACGCTCACCGAGGAATCCGAGGTCTCGGTCCTCCGTGTGCTTGGCCACTACGGCGCGGATGCGTTCCTCTGGAATGCCGCGCGCCTTGGCCACCCGGTGAACCTGATACTCCGCGGCGGCGGGCGAGATGTGCGGGTCGAGGCCGCTTGCAGAGGACGTGACGAGGTCGACGGGGATCGGTGCCTTGTTCTCCGGGTCGGCAGCCTGGAGCGCGTCGACGCGGGCCTTGGCGTTCTTCGTGAGCGCCTCGTTCGTCGGACCAAGGTTCGATCCGGTGGATGCCCCCGCATTGTACGCGCCCGGCGTCGTGGCCGAGAGCCGGCTCCAGAAGTGCCTCGGGTCTTCGAATGGCTGTCCGATGAGCGTCGACCCGATGACCTTCTGATCCTTCACTATCAGGCTGCCGTTCGCCTGATCGGGGAAGGCGACCTTCGCGATGCCGGTAACGACGAGTGGATAGGCCACGCCCGTGATGAGCGTGAGCACGGCGAGCATGCCGGCTGCCTGGCCCGCGAGGGTCGTGAGGGTCGACGGAGTGGGAGGAGCGGCAACATCGATCTTGGTTTCGGCAGTCATGGGGACCTATGTGAGGTGCAAGACGGTGAGGAGGAGGTCGATGACCTTGATGCCGATGAACGGAACGACGATGCCGCCGAGGCCGTAGTCGAGCAGATTGCGCTGGAGCAGCGCCCCTGCGCCGATCGGCTTGTAGGCGATGCCTCGAAGCGCGAGCGGGATCAGGAACACGATCACGAGCGCGTTGAAGATGACGGCGCTCATGATGGCGCTCATGGGTGTCGACAGGCGCATGACGTTGAGCCGGTCGAGCTGCGGATACGTGACCGCGAAGGCGGCGGGGATGATCGCAAAGTACTTCGCGATGTCATTGGCGATGCTGAACGTGGTGAGCGCGCCTCGCGTCATGAGGAGCTGCTTGCCGATCTCGACGATCTCGATGAGCTTCGTCGGGTTCGAGTCGAGATCGACCATGTTGCCGGCCTCCTTGGCGGCCTGCGTTCCCGAGTTCATCGCCACCGCCACGTCGGCTTGCGCGAGGGCCGGTGCGTCGTTCGTTCCGTCGCCGGTCATGGCGACGAGACGACCGCCGGTCTGGTACTCGCGAATGAGCGCGAGCTTGGCTTCGGGCGTTGCCTCGGCGAGATAGTCGTCCACGCCGGCCTCGGCGGCGATGGCGGCGGCCGTGAGCGGATTGTCACCCGTGATCATCACGGTCTTGATGCCCATCCGCCGCAGCTCGGCGAAGCGCTCCTTGATGCCGCCCTTGACGATGTCCTTCAGCTCCACGACGCCGAGGACCGTGACCGCCCCGCCGGAGTCGTCCGCCTGGACGACGACGAGCGGGGTGCCGCCGGCCTTCGAGACCGCGTCGGTCTTCGCGCGGACCGCCGCGGGGAACGTCCCGCCTTTGCCGATCACGTACGCCGCAACGGCGTCGGTCGCGCCCTTTCGGAGCTCGCGCCCGTCGACGTTGACGCCGCTCATACGCGTCTGGGCGGTGAACTGGACGAAGACGGCCCCGATGTCCCGCACGTTCCGCTCGCGGATGTTGAACTTCTCCTTCGCGAGGATGACGATGCTGCGTCCCTCGGGTGTTTCGTCGGCGAGCGACGACAGCTGGGCAGCGTCTGCGAGATCATGCTCGGTGACGCCCGGCGCCGGGTGAAACGTGGTCGCCTGGCGGTTACCGAGCGTGATGGTCCCCGTCTTGTCGAGGAGGAGCACGTCCACGTCGCCCGCCGCCTCGACCGCGCGGCCCGACGTCGCGATGACGTTTGCCTGGATCATGCGGTCCATGCCGGCGATCCCGATCGCCGACAGCAGACCGCCGATGGTGGTCGGGATGAGGCAGACGAGCAAAGCCACCAGCACCGTGATCGACACGGGCTGGCCCGCTCCTGCCGCCTTGACGCTGAAGAGCGAGAACGGGAGGAGCGTGACCGTCGCGAGCAGGAAGATGATGGTGAGCGCTGCGAGGAGGATGTTGAGGGCAATCTCGTTCGGCGTCTTCTGGCGCTTGGCGCCTTCCACCATCGAGATCATCCGGTCGAGGAACGTCTCGCCGGGATCAGCCCCGACCCGGACGACGATCCAGTCCGAGAGGACGCGCGTCCCGGCGACGACGGCGCTCCGATCGCCACCTGCCTCGCGAATGACGGGCGCGCTCTCGCCCGTGATGGCGGCTTCGTTGACCGACGCCACGCCCTCGATGATCTCACCGTCACAAGGCACGTCGTCATCCGCCTCGATGAGCACGACGTCGCCCTTGCGAAGCGTCGCAGACGACACGGTCTCGACCGTCGCGTCACGCCGCGCCTCTGCGAGCTTCTTTGCCGGCGTGTCCTTGCGCGCCTGGCGCAGCGCCTCGGCTTGCGCCTTTCCGCGGCCTTCGGCCATTGCTTCGGCGAAGTTCGCGAAGAGGACGGTGAACCAAAGCCACAGCGAGACGGCGAGGATAAAGCCCGCGGGCGCCTCCCCCTTGCCGGCGAGCGCCTGGACGAAGAGGACCGTCGTGAGAGCGCTGCCGACCTCCACCACGAACATGACCGGGTTCTTGAACTGGTGGCGCGGGTCGAGCTTCCGGAACGCATCGACCACGGCTCCCTTGACGATCGGACCGTCGAAGAGCTTGCGCGGCCCGTTCTGCTTTCGCAGCGCGGCGTGCCCAGAGGCTCCGCCAACCACTGGCGGCGCGCCCTTGACGGTGGGGACGAACGTCTTCTCGAACGACTCTTTAACGGCCATGATCAGCTTCCGTGGGCGAGCAAGTGCTCGACGATGGGGCCAAGGGCGAGCGCCGGAATGAACGTGAGCGCACCGACGACGACGATGGTGCCGACGAGCATCACGACGAACAGAGGATTGTGCGTGGGCAGGGTGCCGCTGGTCTGCGGAACGATCTTCTTTCGCGCGAGCGCGCCGGCGATCGCGAGCACCGGCACAATGAGCCAGTACCGCGCGCACCACATGCAGATACCCAGCGCCGCGTTGTAGAACGGCGTGTTGGCGCTGAGCCCTCCGAATGCGCTTCCGTTGTTGTTTCCGACCGACGAGAACGCATAGAGGATCTCGCTGAAGCCGTGAGCCGACGGATTGGAAACGCCCTTCTGGCCGGCCTCCGTGGCGCAGGCGATCGCGGTACCCGCGAGGACCAGCAGCGGCGGGATCAAGATGACGAGCGATGCCATCTTCATCTCGTACGCCTCGATCTTCTTGCCTAGATACTCGGGCGTCCGTCCCACCATCAGGCCCGCTACGAAGACCGCGACGATCGCGAACATGAGCATGCCGTAGAGACCCGAGCCCGTGCCGCCGAAGATGATCTCGCCAAGCTGCATGAGCGACATCGGCACGAGACCGCCGAGCGGAGTGAACGAGTCGTGCATGGCGTTGACCGAGCCGTTCGATGCGGCCGTCGTCGCCGTGGCCCAGAGCGCCGAGTTCGTGATCCCGAACCGCACCTCCTTGCCTTCCATGTTGCCGCCCGCCTGGAGCGCGCCGGCCGCGTGATCGAGGGGCAGGGACGTGAGGGCGGGGTTCTGGCCCTGCTCCTGAGAGACACACAGCCAGAGCAGCGGAACGAAGATGAGGAACATCGCCGCGAGCAGGGCCCAGCCCTGGCGCGTGTCCCCGACCATCTTGCCGAACGTGTAACAAAGGGCCGCGGGAATCACGAGGATCGAGAACATCTCGAGGAAGTTCGAGATGGCAGTCGGGTTCTCGAACGGGTGAGCGGAGTTCACGTTGAAGAAGCCGCCGCCGTTCGTGCCGAGCTGCTTGATGATCACCTGTGACGCGGCGGGGCCCAGCGCGATGACCTGATCGGCGATCGCCTTGCCGTCGGCGTCTTTCGTCCCTTCCATCAGGCTGGCGGTGGCGTACGGGCCGAACGTTTGCACTACGCCCTGCGAGATCAGGATGACCGCTCCTATGATCGAGAGCGGTACCAGGATGTAGAGAGTGCTTCGGACGAGGTCGACCCAGAAGCTACCGATGGTGCCCGAGCTCTTGCGCGTGAAGCCGCGGATGAGGGCGACGAGCACCGCCATTCCGGTCGCGGCGGAGACGAAGTTCTGGACGGTGAGGCCCAGCATCTGAGTCAGATAGCTCATCGTCGACTCGCCGCCGTACCCTTGCCAGTTCGTGTTCGTGGCGAAGCTGACAGCCGTGTTGAACGACGAGTCGGGCGAGACGGCGCCGAGGCCCGCGGGGTTCGCCGGAAGCGAGCCCTGGAAGCGCTGCAGGAGATAGACGACGACGAAGCCGGCGACGTTGAAGAAGAGGGCCGCCAGGGCGTAGGTCTTCCAGGACATCTCCTGCTGCGCGTCGACGCGGACGACTCGGTAAACGAGGCGCTCGAGCGGTCCGATGATCTTCTGCGCAGTGCGTGCGTCACCCTGGTAGACGCG
>JAYTOQ010000101.1:0-4250 GCA_043747665.1 Polyangiaceae bacterium
CCGGCCGCCCCATCGAAGGCGCCGCGGGCGCCGTCGTCTGGCGCGCGCTTTCATGGCCCGATGGACGCCAAGGTGGCGGCGTCGTCGACGGCCGATAACGACTCGGACGGCATCCCCGACCAGGCTGACGCCGTGCCTGCCGCCGAGCCGATGGCCATGCGCAACGAGCTCGCGGCTCCGGCTTCCGTCGCGGCGCCAGGAAAGGCGCCGGCTCCTCCTCCGCCGCCTCCGCCCGGCGGTCAGCCGCAGACGACGGACCAGAAGAAGGGCGACGCATCGAAGGACGCGCCTCGCGCGGAAGGCACCGAGGCTCCCCACGAGACCTCGATGCTCATCTACACGGCCCGCGTGACGATGGCCGTCTACCAGGTCGAGCAAGGCCTCGTCGCCGTCGAGAAGATCGCGCGCGACAACGGCGGGTACCTCGCGCTGAAGCGGGACAAGGAGATCGTCATTCGCGTGCCGCGCCAGCGCTTCGAGCCCGCGCTCGCCCAGATCGACAAGATCGGCGACGTGCTCCATCGCGACGTGCAGGCGCAAGACGTGACCGACGAGTTCGTCGACACCGAGATCCGCATCAAGAACGGCCGCGCGATGCAGGCGCGGCTGAAGATCCTGCTCGACAAGGCCAACGTCAAGGAGGCGCTCGAGATCGAGAAGGAGATGCGGCGCGTCACCGAGGAGCTCGAGCTGCTCGAGGGAAAGCTGAAGCTCCTCAAGGACAAGATCGCTTACTCGACAATCACCGTCGCCTTCGAGCCGCGCGGCTCCACCATCCAGGCCACGCGCATCAAGCTGCCGTTCCCTTGGCTCCAGCAGCTCGGATTGCCCACGCTCCTGCAGCTCTCGGAGGACCGATGACACGCTTGCCTTCGCTCGCTCTCTCCACACTGGTCGCCGCTGCGTGCGCGCTCGGCACCGCTGCGTGCGGCAAGCCGTTCGACGTGCAGACCGCTCCTGGCTTCGTGGCGCTCGAGAACCAGCACGACTTCGACTGGCGCGCCACCACCCCCGAAGGCGTGGTGGTCGGCATCCGCGTCGTGGAGGACGAGAAGCGCGGCGACCTCGCGTTCTGGACGCAGGCCATGACGCTTCAGCTTCGCGACGTCACCGGCTACGCGCTCCTCGAAAGCGCCGACGTGGTCTCGGCGGACGGCACCAAGGGCCGCCTCCTCAAGTTCGGACACGACGAGGACGACAAGCCCTACGTCTACTGGGTCGCGATCTTCCCGGCGCAGAGCCGGCTCTTCGTGGTCGAGTCAGGCGGGCAGAAGGAGCTCTTCGAGCGCGCGCGGCCCAACATCGAGTGGACGATGAAGAGCATCCACGTGCGCTGCGGCGGCTTCCTGGCGCCGGTGCTGTCGTCCCACACTTGCAACCGATGGTGAGCCGTTAGACTGTGGTAGCCGTGGGGGCCATCCCGTACGTCACCGTTCATCTCGCGCAATCGCTCGACGGTCGCGTCGCGCTCGATGGCGTGCTCACGCTGCTGAGCACGCGCGAAGGACGAACGTGCGCGCACGCCGCACGCGCTGCCCACGACGCGGTGCTGGTCGGCGCGAGCACCGTGCGCATCGACAATCCCAGGCTCACGGTTCGTGACGCCACCGGCAAGGATCCGCTGAGAGTGGTGCTGGCCAGCACCTTCGCGTTGCCTCGGCGGGCGCATGTGCTCGCGCGCGACGGCCGAGCGCTGGTCATCGGCGCGGAGGGTCGCGTGCTCGAGGAGGAGCAACGCGCGCTCCTCGACGAGGGTGTCGCGATCGCGATCGCGCCGAGCGACCCGGACGGGTACGTCGCCATCGACGGAGCGCTGTCGCTGCTGGCCGCCCGTGGCGTGGAGCGGCTCCTGGTAGAAGGCGGCTCGAAGGTGGTGACGTCTTTCCTCCGCGCGCGACGTGTCGATCGGATGTGCATCGAGATCTCGATGCGCCTCCTGGGCGCTCCCGGCACGTCCATGCTCGGTGCGCTCGCCGTGGGCTCGCTCGACCAGGCGCCGACGCTCGCGAACGTCTCGGTCGAGCGCCTCGGCGAGAACGTGCTCGTACAAGGCGACGTCGTCTATGCCTGAGGTGCCCGTCGTCCCCGGGAGCGCCCGTGCCCTGTGGTTCGTGGGGCCGCGGAAGGTCGAGCTCCGCGACGAGCCGCTGCGCGCGCCGGGGCCGCGCGAGGTGGTGGTGCGCGCGCTCGCCTCCGGCGTGAGCCAGGGCACGGAGATGCTCCTCTACAAGGGAGAGGGACCGGCCGTCTTCGATCCGTCGCTTGACGGCGGCGCGGACGGCGGCGGCGCCGACAGGAAGAGCACCTATCCGCGGCGGTATGGATACGCGTGGGTCGGCGAGGTGGTGGCGCGCGGAAGCGACGCGCGACTCGACGAAGGCACGCGGGTCTTCGCGCTCGCTCCCCATGGCGAGGCCCACGTCCTCGACGGCGATGCGGTGCGCGCGCTGCCCGAGGATTTTTCGGCGACGCGCGCGGTGCTCGCCGCCAACCTCGAGACCGCGGTGACGTGCGCATGGGACGCGAACGCGAGCCTCGGCGACGATGCCGTGGTGCTCGGCGGCGGGGTGGTGGGCATCCTCACGGCATGGCTTCTCGCGCGGTCCGGCGCGAGCGTGACGTTGATCGAGCGCAGCGAGAGGCGCCGCGCAGCGGCACGCGCGCTCGCGCCCGCGGTGCTGATCGAGGCTGAGGCGGCGCCCGACGGGAGCGCGGACCTCGTCGTCGAGGCGACTGGTGACCCGCGCATGCTCGACGCTGCCGTGGCGTGGACGAGGCCCGAGGGAAGGATCGTCGTGGCGTCGTTCTACGGAGCGCGACGCGCGAGCATCGATCTCGGGGACGCCTTCCACCGGCGCCGGCTCGAGCTGCGCGCGAGCCAGGTGTCGTCGATACCGCCGCGCCTTCGCGAGCGCTGGACCCCGGCGCGACGCTGGCTCTTCGTGCTGTCGTTGCTACACGAGCGCGCGCTCGACGGGCTGATCGCGCCCTCCACGCCTTTCGCCGACGCCGCCGAGCTCTACGCGTCGCTCGCCGGCGACGCAGACCTGCCGCCTGCCCACGTCTTCGTGTATCGGTGATGGCATGTTCTCAGTCGGTGTCTCGGACCACGTCATGATCGCCCACAGCTTCGCGGACCCGACCTTCGGGCCCGCGCAGCGCCTCCACGGAGCGACCTATGCGGTGGAGGCCGAGGTGCGTGCGCCCTCGCTCAACGTGCATCACGTGGTCATGGACATCGGCGCCATGCGCTCGATCCTGCGGCGCATCCTCGATGGGCTCGACTACTCGAACCTCGACGAAAACGCCGCATTTCCAGGGCGAACGTCGACGACCGAACGCGTCGCGCAGCACATCGGCAACGAGCTCGCGAAGGCGTTCCTCGGGTTGCCGGACGATGCGAAGGCCACCGCCGGCGCGACGCTGCGCGTGCTCTTGCGAGAGTCCCCGGTCGCCTTCGCGTCGTTCGAGCGCGCCCTGTAGGACGGAGCCGAAGGCGTCGTGCGTATCGCGTGGGTGATATACGGGAGCCTGGAGCAGCAAACCGGCGGGACCATCTACGACGCGCGCGTGGTCGATGGGCTGACGCGCGCCGGCGACGAGGTGCACGTGGTGTCGCTCGAGGGTGGTGATTCACCGCACGCGGCGCACGGATTCGCGCGGACGCTGCCGCCGATCGCGCGGGTGGCGACGATGGCAAAGGCAGGGTTCGCGCTGGCGCGGCGGATCCAGGAGCTCGATCCCGAGGTGGTCGTCGGAGACGAGCTGTGCTTCCGGGAGCTGGGGATCGCGTTTCGGCGGCTCGGGCCGTGGGCGCAGCGAGCGCACGGAGCACGACGCGCACGACGGGTGCTGCTCGTGCATCACCTGACCGCATGGGAGCTCGAGCTGTCGCCGTTGCGACGGCGCGTGGTGCGGGCGGCGGAGCGGTTTGCGATCGATGCGTCGGATGCGGTCATCGTGACGAGCCGGACGACGCGCGAGCGGCTCGTCAGCGAGGGAGTGCGGGAGAGGATCGAGGTCGTGCTGCCGGGCGCGGATCGATTGAGCCGCAGCGAGAGCGAGAGTGAGAGCGAGAGCCGGAGCGGGAGCGGGAGCGACGTGCGGTTCGTCGTGCTCGGGGCTGTCGTCGCCAGGAAGCGGGTGCTCGAGGTGGTGCGGGCATTCGCGAGCGGCGCGGCGCGCGATGAGCGGCTCGCCATCGTCGGGAGCACGACGCGCGACGTGGCGTACGTGGCGTCGGTCCGGGA
>JAYTOQ010000102.1:0-4710 GCA_043747665.1 Polyangiaceae bacterium
GCGGGCTCTTGATGTTCTTGGCGATCTCCTTGAACACCGGCGTGTCGTGCTTGACCTCGCTGACGAGCGGCGTTCCCGGGGGAATCAGCCCGCCGTTCTCGACGATGCGCTGCGCGTAGAAGCAAAAGGGATAGCCGTACTTCTTGCCCGGCTCCAGCGCGACGATCGCTTCGCCTGGGTTGTCCTCGTGGACGTCGACGCCGCCGTGCGCGACGTCGTCGAAGCTGTTGTCGATGCCCACGAGATGGCCGCGCGGGTCGCGCGCCATCGCCGTGATGTTGCGGACGCCACGGACCACGATCTCGCCGTCCTTCCACTGGAACGGCTTGCCGGCAGCGAGCTTGCCGAGGGGAAAGCGCTTGACCACGGAGCGGTTGGTGTCGAAGTCGGCAGGCATCGGATTCATCGAGTTGTCGGCCGAGCCGCTCACCGCGTAGATGAACCCGTCCCACAGCGCCACGGGATGCGTAGGATGGCGTCTGCCTTCGGGCATGCCGGCGATCACGTCCTCGCCTGAGCCGCCCTGATCGGTCTCGGCGGTGTAGCGCCAGCGCTTCACGCCGGTCTTCGAACCGCAGTAGAGATCGAGGCCGTCGATGAAGCAGTTGTGCCCGTTGTCGCCACCCGTTCGCGCCCAGACGATGGTCTCCGGTGCCCCGTCGGCGTAGAGCCCGTCGTGATCGATGTCGCGATAGCGGCGGATCTCGCCCTCGCTCGTGACCGCGAGCAGATCGCCGTTCGGCGCGAACGTGATCCCGCGCAGTCGACCTTGCTTGTGCGCGACGACGCGCGCGCAGAGCCCTTCGGCGACGAAGTGCCGATCGGGGGGAAGACCGCGCGGCCCGCAGGCCGCGCCCTTGACGCTGGTGGTGGCGCCGGTCAGACGCGCGCCCTGCGTCGTTTCGCTCTGCTGCTCGAGCGGTGTCGTCGCGCGCGGCTTGTCCTTCGTGCACCCGGTACATCCCGTAGCAGCGAAGGCGGCGAAGACCGCCGGGAGAGCGAGCGGGAGTCTCATCGCGTGTCCCTCATCTTTCCGCGCTCGCGACGCGGAGGCGTGCGATGACGTCGACGACACCGCGCACGGCCTCTGCGATGTGGATGGCGCGCTCGCGTTGCCGGCGATCAGCCACGCCGCCGCTTAGGACCACCTCGCCGTGGTGCACGACGACCTCCAGGTCGCTCGCATCGACGTAGCCGTCGTCGGTGAGGCGCGCGCAGACGTCGTCGTGGATCCGGTCATCGCGACGCTGCCAGCCCTTGGGACCTGCCGTCATCGTCGAGGGGTCGGTAGCGACCTCGGCGATGGGCTCGCCGAGATCGACGCGCTCGACTCCGCGCGCGAGCTCCGGCTCGTCGCCGTAGGTCGGGAGCGCGACGCCTTGCTGCCCGAAGCTCTCGTACGGACGATCGCGCACCGGTAGATCGGCTCCGTCCACGTCACGGTATCGCCAGCTGCGAGGCGGCATCTCTTCCTCCTTCGCCGCAGGCGCGCGCCTGCAGTGCCGACAGCCTTGCAACGCCCGTTCCTGTCCTGCTCACACCGGCGCCCGCGCTCTCGTGGCGCCGCGATGCGCGCTCGTGGGAGCGCAGCGTGGGCTGCGGCGTGACCGTCGTGGCAAGTTGTCTCGCCGGGCGCGGTCGCTCGCCGGGCGGCGCTCGCGCCGGCGGCGCCCATGACGCGGAACGCGCGGCAGCGAGGTACGCGCGCGCCGTTCCGGTGTAGGCCTTCGCGACCGTTATCGGAGCGTCTTCAGCGTGGCTTCATCGATCGCGCGATCGACACGAGCGCGAGGCACTCGGTGTCCGTGAGCCGCTTGAACATCGTCCCGTCGGTGCGCGCGCCGGCCGCGGTCGCGCAGATCGTGGTGCTGCCGACCTTGCTGCATGCAGTGACCTCGCAGTAGACGCCGCCGCCGTCGGGGCCGTCGTCGCGCGTGATTACAAAGGCATCGGGTGCCTCGTAGACGATGGTGCCTTTGCCCTTGGTCTTGGCGCGAAAGGCGAGCTTCTCGGCCGTGACGTCGGCGCTCTCGTTGCCATGACGCTCCGCGAACAGCACGTCGTAGCCGCTCGGCATGAGGACGCGGAAGAAGCTCCCTGCGAATTTGGCGTCGTGGCCGGCATGCCCGGCAGGCACGGTCGCGCCGCTCGGGACGCGGACCTTGACGTTCGCTTTCGGAACGTCGAGCTCTTGCCAGGCGTCGGCGCTCGGCGGGGTCGGCGCGAGACCGCCGTCGGGCAACGACGCATCGGCGCTCCCGTCTGTCGGCGTGGCGGCTGCCGGCGGCGCCGGTGCCGGTGCCGCGGTCTTCCCGGAGTCCGGCGCCCCCTTCGAGCATGCCGTCGACGACGACGAGGCGAGGAGCACCGCCGCGACGACGGAGGCGAGGGAGCTTCGCATCGTTGCATCGTACTCGGTGGCGGCGCCGGCGACTCGAAAGCCGTCAGCGGACCTGCGCGACGACCGACGTCACGTGCCCGTCGGCGCGATCGATCTTCGCAATGAGCACCCGGGGACCGGCATGCTGCGGGATCGACGAGGTGAGGTCGATGTCGCCGGCTCTGCCGTGGTCGCCGCGCTTCACGATGAGCGCGTAGGGGGCCTCGGAGCTCGGCTGGGCGTGGATGCCGATCTCGTACTTGGCGTCGCCGTCGCGAGCGCCGAGCTGCGCTCGTCCGTCGACGACGCTGAGCGAGAACCGTGCGGCGTGCGAGGACTTGTCGGGTGCGCGGTCCTCGATTTCGACGTCGATGGTGGGCGTCATGGGCTTCGGCGCGTCGGCGGCGAGCGCGGAATGGCACGCCGAGGGCGCGAGGCCAGAGACGATGAGCGTGACGACGGCGGTCTTCATGGAGACGAAGCGCATGAGTGGAGACTCCTTCAAGGGCTGAAGCGGGAAGAGGACTAAAGAGGCGCTCGAGAGCGTGCGCTCGAGAGCGAACGCCGCGCGCGCGACGACGACGACGTCGACACGCGTGCGGCAACGTCGAAGCGCAAGGCGCATGCCGTCGCCTCGAGCCGCGGATCACGCGGCGAGCCGCGTGGCTTCGCGTGGCCACGGCGGCCAGCCGCGCCAAGTTGTCAGCGTGCGGGTCGTGCGCGTGCCTTCATGTCGATTAATGGCGCGTGCTTTGCGGCGCGATCGGCGTCGCTGCGAGACGTCGTCGCGATCGTCGTGGCACGCGCGGCGGTGGTCACGGCGCGGTCGGACATGTCCGCGTGCCACGCTCGTTCGCCTCAGCGACCGCAGACGGAAGCGCTGCGACAGGCAATGAGCCTATCGACCCTCGGAAGCGGAGTCTCGCACTGCTCGCCACGGATCGCCGCGAGGCACTCCTCGAAGCCGGCCTGCGTCTGCGTCGGCGTGCAGCTCCAGCGCGACAGCTGGAGGGGTGCGCTGGCGCCCTGGTCCGCCATGCATGCTTCCTCGGTCCGGTACCTCGCTTCGTCGCCGATGGCGCCGCAGGCCTTTGCGCGCGCGCAGATCTCGTCAGCGAGGCGCAGCCCCGCCTCGTCCGTCGACGAAACACCGGTGACCTTGACGCCGGAGGTCGCGCCGCTCGTCACGGTCGAGGTTCCCGCGGACTCGTTGCCGTGCGCGCACCCGACCGCGAGCGCGGCAACCAAGAGACCAGCGAGGGCGAATGAGATGCGAGCCATGGGACCTTCTCCAGGAGCGGTGCGCGCGAGCGCGTCGACGCATTACGGGTTGCTCATGGCGAGTTGCACCGATTACGCCAGGCGAAAGCGCAACGCTCTCGCTCGCGAGCGCGGTCCGTGTCCTTCGACGTGCCTCCGCGGCCGTAGCGATTTGCCCTCATGGGCTCCTTAGCGCCCGCCCACGGTCCCGGCGCTGCGTTGATCACACCTCGAGCATCGCTTCACGGCGCACAGAGAGCGTTCTTCACGCACTCGGGGAGCACCCCGAGGTCACCGCGTCGATCGGTGCAGGCCTGCCCCCGAAGCGCATTGAGGCAGGTGCCGAGCTGGACGTTGTCGATGCCGCGCGGACACGACATCGCGCTCACGGCCGGTCCGACGCCCTCGCGTTGCTTGGCGACGCATGAGTCCTGCGTCGCCCACGCGCGTCCCGGTCCCACGCGACTGCAGCTCGTCTCGCGATCACAACGCGCTCGCGCCAGGCGCGCAACGGCCTCCGACGGCGGTCCACCCGCGGAGGACGCGCTGGCGCCGGTCTCCGAAGTCGCTGCACCTGCGCCCTCTCCGATGTCGGTACGAGCGGTCCGGGACGGGATACGCAGCGGAAGCCCCGAGCCCGGCGTTCCCGTCGGGCGGTCGCTGCCGGCCTCGGTCGCGCGCATGCCCGACATCTCGGATCGGCCGGTCGAGTCGCTTGTTCGACCGCCGTTATCGACGAAGCCCGCATTGTCGATGGTCCTGGAGCTCACCGCCGTCGACGCGGGCGGCGGCGCGTTGGCGCTCGTCAGCGACGCCCGCACGTCGCGTCCTTGCGCGCCGCGACCACAAGCGGTGGCGAAGGCGCAGGTGCCGACTAGCGCAGCGACGAGGACCACGCGCGCGGACTTCCGGGTCGATAGCTCGGTCATGCCCGCTCACGTTGCACTCAGCGTGCCGCCTGCGACGGCGGTACGACGCTAGAGCTCGGACACGCTCTTGAACCAGGTCCACGTGAGCGTGCGGTAGTCCTCACGGATGGTGTGGTTCCACGCCTCGGGCCAGGTCGGATC
>JAYTOQ010000103.1:0-4450 GCA_043747665.1 Polyangiaceae bacterium
CGGCTCCCTCGGCCGGGCGGGGGTTCTTGCTCGCAGGCCACGTGCGGTTCTCGTGGCTCTCGCGACGCTGCTCGGCATCGCTCTCTGCGCGCGCTCGAACCTTGCCGCGCCCGCGACTCGCGGCATCGGACCCGACGGTCCGGCGCGCGACGCGGTGGCGCGCGATCTGCCGGGCCTCGGCAACGCCGAGCCGACGCCGCAGGCGAGGTCCGCGCAGGACGCGCGAGCCGACGACGGCTCGTTCCTTCCCGGAGCTCCGCCGCCAGCGGCGCCGCAGCGCGAGTGGCATCTCGTGATGGGCAAGCACTGGCAGATCAGCGGACCCCGCGGCGAGGATCCCGCGCTCACCGATGCGCGCGAAGGAACGCGCGGCGCGTGTCCCGCAGGCATGGTCTCGGTGCAGGGCAAGATGAAGGTCCACGCGATGGTGGACGAGATGCAGCTTCAGGCCTGCACCAAGTGGATCGATCACAAGTGGCCGGAGCGCTGCGCTGAATACGACCGCGACAAGTGGCTCGCGATCTCCAAGGAGCTCCCGACGCAGAACATGAACGTCTGCATGGATCGGTTCGAGTACCCGAACCGCAAGGGCGAGTTCCCGATCATCATGGTGAGCTGGTACGAGGCGCGCGACGCGTGCAAGACCGAAGGCAAGCGCCTCTGCAGCGAGGACGAATGGACCTACGCCTGCGAGGGCGAGGAGGCGACGCCATATCCGAACGGCTACTCGCGCGAGGCATCGGAGTGCATCAACGATCGTCCGTGGCGGAAGTTCGACGACCAGGCGCTCATGCCGCGCACGGGCCCGCGCGCGATGGCCGAGCTCGATCGATTGTGGCAGGGCGTCCCCAGCGGCACGCGCGCGGCGTGCAAGAGCAAGGCTGGCGTCTACGACATGACCGGCAATATCGACGAGTGGACGAGGTCGTCGATCGCCGGCGAGCGCCCCAGCGTTCTGAAGGGCGGCTACTGGGGACCGGTGCGCACGCGCTGCCGGCCCGCGACGAAGGCGCACGACGAGTCGCACACGTTCTACCAGCAGGGCTTCCGCTGCTGCGCCGACGCGCCGAAGTAGTCGCGCCGTCGCCACTGAACGACGCGGCAGCGACCGATTCGTCAGGTGACGGGGACCGTCTTTCCCATCGCTGAGAAGCCCTTGTCGACGTAGACGGTCGTGCCCGTGATGCCGGTGCCGAGCGAGCTCGCGAGGAACGCCGCGGTCGCGCCGACCTCGCGCGCCTCGAGGGCCTCGGGGAGCGGTGAGTTTACCTTGCAGTACTCGATCATCTCGCCGATGAAGCCGATCGCGCTCGCGGCGCGCGAGGCCAGCGGACCCGCGCTGATGCAGTTGACGCGATGGCCCCACTTGCGACCGGCCTCGAACGCGAGGAGACGCGTGTCGCTCTCCAGCGCCGCCTTCGCGGTGCTCATGCCGCCGCCGTAGCCGGGGATCACGCGCTCGCTCGCGATGTACGAGAGCGACACGAACGAGCCGCCCTTCCTCATGATGGGACCGAAGCGCTGCACCATCGAGATGTTGGAGTACGCGCTGACGCCGATCGCGCCGAGGTAGCCCTTGCGGCTCGTCTCCAGGATGGGGTTCTTCACCTCGGAGCCGTTGGCGAGCGAGTGCACGACGATGTCGATGCACGACTCGCCGAAGTCGGCCTTGAGGCGCTCGATCGAGCCCTGGATGCTGACGTCGCCGTGCTCCTTGTAGCGCTTGTTCTCCTTCACCTCGTCGGGCATGTCCGCGTAGGTGTCGAATTCGGCGTCGAAGGGATAGATGCGTTCGAAGGCGAGCTTGGCGCCGTCCGCCATCGCCAGCGACTCGTCGAGCTTCCCGCGACGGAGGATGGTCTGGAAGATCCCGAGCGCCGGCGGCCACGTGCCCACGCACACGCTCGCGCCGGCCTCGGCGAGGGACTTCGCGATCGCGAAGCCGAAGCCTCCGTCGTCTGCGACACCTGCGACGAAAGCGCGCTTGCCCGTGAGGTCGATGCTCAGCATGAGCCCGTCTTTTGCCTGGTTTGTGCAAGGAGTCGATGGAAAACGGCGCGGCGTTCCGCCACGGGCGAGCT
Source organism: Polyangiaceae bacterium (assembly GCA_043747665.1). GTDB lineage: Bacteria > Myxococcota_A > Polyangia > Polyangiales > Polyangiaceae > Labilithrix. The sequence continues at coordinate 2,082 of JAYTOQ010000103.1, forward strand.
TCCTTGACGAGGCGCGCCGTGTGGGCGAACAAGACCAGACCAACGATGTCGAAGCTGCGCGTGAACGCCCTCGCTCCAATCCTTGTCCTCGCGACCGCGGTCCTCGCCGGAGGCGGCGTCGGCTGCGAGCGTTGCTCGAAGGTGGACACGACCACGCCCGTCGCCGACAGCGCCGCCGGCGTCGCTTCCATCATGGTGATGGCCGATGGCGGCCCCGTGAAGGCGCAGACCGTCATCACCGAGGTCATGGCGAGCAAGGTCGCCGGTCCCACGCCGAGCGGCGGCAAGATCTCCGGCGTCAGCACGCCCATGGCCATCGAGTGCAAGAGCGCGGGCCAGGCGGTGAGCCCCACCATCTTCGGCGTCGCGTTCGCCGACAACGACAAGGACCTCGGCGCGACCGCTCACCGCTGGGGCGGCAACACGACGACGCGCTACAACTACAAGCTGTCGGCGTGGAACACGACGTTCACGTGGTTCTGGCAGAACATCAAGATCGACTCCCACGAGGTCTTCCTCGGCAAGGTCGCAGAGAAGGGCGGGCTCGCCGCCATCACCGTCCCCATGATGGGGTGGGTCGCGAAGGATACGAGCAGCGCCTCGTTCCCGGTCTCGGTGTTCGGCGCTCAGGAGAAGACCGATCCCGATCATCCCGACTTCGGCAACGGCAAGAAGCCGGGCGGCAAGACCGAGATCCCGCCGAAGGAGCCGACGCGGACCAGCGTGCCGGTCACGCCCGCCGACGTCGCCGACTTCGTCACGCGCGTGCGCGCGTACGAGAAGAAGATCGGCAAGAAGCTGGTCTTCGAGTGGATCCTCGACAACGAGCCGGGGCTCTGGAACACGACCCACCGCGACGTGCATCCCACGGCGCTCACCTACGACGAGCTCCTCGAGAAGACGATCGCGTTCGGCACCGCCATCCGCAAGGCCGATCCCGATGCCATCATCGCCGGCCCCACGTCCTACGGATGGTGGGAGTACTTCTACAGCACGAAGGATCACGACGAGGGCATGCGCGCCAAGCCCGATCGCAAGGCGCACGGCGATCTACCGCTCATCGCGTGGTACCTGCAGAAGCTCGCCGAGCACGAGAAGAAGACGGGCGTCCGCATCCTCGACGTCCTCGACGTGCATATGTATCCACAGGCCGACAACGTCCAGGGCCCCGACGGCGCGGGCGGCGACGGCGGCGGCGAGACGGACCGCAAGACCAACGACGTGCGCTTCCGCACCACGCGCTCGCTCTGGGATCGCGACTACGTCGACGAGTCGTGGATCAAGGAGGCCGTCTACCTCATCCCCCGCATGAAGGATCTCATCGCGACCAACTACCCCGGTCGCGGCTTCCAGATCGGCGAATACAACTTCGGCGCCGAGCACCACGTCGCCGGCGCAGTCGCGCTTGCCGAGGCGCTCGGCCGATTCGCCATCAACGGCGTCAGTCACGCCTTCTACTGGATGTATCCAAAGAAGCCGAAGCCCGCCTACTGGGCATTCCGCGCATATCGCAATTACGACGACAAGGGCGGGCACTTTCTCGACCAGATCGTCCCGTCCAGCTCGCCGAGCGGCACATCGCTCTATGCTTCGCGCGACGAGAGCGGGAAGAAGTGGGTGCTCATCGCGCTCAACTTCAGCGCCGATCGCCCCCACGACGCGAGCATCGAGCTGAAGGGCTGCGTCGCGCCCGGCGCCGTGAAGTCGTACGTCTACACCGGCGGCGACCAGGGCTTCGTGGCCGGTGACGTGAAGCTCGAGGGCTCGTCGCTGAAGGGGAAGCTGCCGCCGTATTCGATCACGGTGATCGAGCTGGCGACGCAATGATCGACCTCGACGCGTACTTCGCCCGCATCGGCTTCGACGGCCCGCGCGCCCCGACGCTCACGACGCTGAACGCCGTCGTGCACGCGCACGTGAAGGCGATCCCGTTCGAAAACCTCGACGTGCTCCTTGGCCTGCCCATCGATCTCGCGCCGGCGGCGCTCGAGCAGAAGCTCGTTCACGCGCGGCGTGGCGGGTATTGCTTCGAGCAGAATTCGCTGCTCCTCTACGTGCTCGGCCAGCTTGGCTACGACGTGAAGCCGCTCAGCGCGCGCGTTCGCTACCAGAGGCCGCGCGATTTCACGCCAGCTCGCACGCATGTCTTCGTCCGGGTCGAGCTCGATGAGCCCTGGCTCGTCGACGTGGGCGTCGGCGCGATGTCGCCGACATCTGCGTTGCGGCTCGAGGAGACGGGACCGCAACCGACGCCGCACGAGCCTCGCCGCCTGCTCCGCGAGAACGGCCTCATCTATCACCAGGTGCAGTTCGGCGAGGAGTGGCACGATATCTGTGAATTTACGCTCGAGGAGATGCCGCTGATCGAT
>JAYTOQ010000104.1:0-6730 GCA_043747665.1 Polyangiaceae bacterium
GCCGGACGGCACGTCGAGTCGAGATCGGAGAGGATCAGCTCGTAGCGCGAGATCGCGGTGTCGACATCGCCGACGCCCTCGGCGAGCAGCTCGGCCTCGCGCAGCGCGACGCGTGCCTTCTCGGCCTTGTCGACGGTGTTCTGACCGAGGCGGCGGAGAAGCGTCGCGGCTTCGGTGTGGTCCTCTCGCTCCACGGCGTCGTCGATGAGGCGCTCGAGGGCCTCCTTGTCGTCGCCGTCCTCGAGGAGCTTCAACCAGAGCTCGCGCGCGAGCTCCTTGTCCTGCATGCGCGTGGTCGCGAGGTTCGCGGCCTCGCGGCGAATGTTCACGCGCTTGCTCTTGTCGGTGAGGCGATCGCCGCGCTTCGTCAGGAAGGCGACGAGCTTGTCGATGCGGTCATCTGAATTGTAACGAGCGACCAGCTGCGTCGCGTAGTCGTCGTTGAGCGGATCGAGGTCGGTGGCCTCTTCGAGGCGATCGAGCGCGTCGTCGTGGCGGCCGGCCTTGACCAGGTAATCCGCGGCGCGCGCGAAGAACATTGCCTGCTGCTTGAGATCGCCGGTGAGGAGACCGCGCTGGTGAGCGGCGTTGGCGGCCTTCTCCCACGACTCGGCCGCGTTGTAGAGGCGATCGGCCTCTTCCCAGAGCTTGCCGTTGCGGAGCGCGTCGGCGGCGTCGGCGTAGGAGTCACCGGCCGCGATGCCCTGACCCAGCTGCTCGCGGAGCTCGGCGAGGCGCTGCAACAGCTGCCCGCGAGACGTCGCGTCCTCGATGCCGGGCGCGCCCTCGGAGAGCACGGTGGCGGCGAGATCGCTGCGCTCGCCCTTCTCGAAGAGCCGTGACGCGGTCAGGATCGCCTGATCGTCGTCAGTGACGAGGCGCGAGATGCGGCCCCATGCTTCTCCGGCCGCGACGAGATCTTTGCGCTTGTCCTCCTGGAGCTTCGCGAGCTTCTTCTCGAGGAGCACCTTCGTGTCGATGTCCGACTCGATGGTCGCTTCCTGCTCGAGGAGGTTCGCGAGATCGTCCCAGCGCTGCGATTTCTCGAGGAGCCGCATGAGCGCGGTGCGCGCGCTCTCGTCGGTGCGATCGAGCGCGAGGAGCTGTCGCCACGCCGCGATGGCACCGTCGACGTCGCGCAGGTTGCCTTCGCAGAGGCCGGCCACTTCGCGCAGGCGCTCCTTCCGGCTCTCCGCTTGGTCGGAGACGCCGGCGGTGGCGCGGATGCTCGCGAGGAGCACGTCGCGCAGCTGGCCGTAGTCGCGCTTCGACCGGAGGTAGTCCTCGGTCCACGCGAGCGCCTCGGCGTGCGCGGGATCGCTCTCGAGGACTTCCTTGTACTTTGCAAATGCTTCGGGCTTCTTGCCCTTGCCGGCGAGCATCTGCGCGGCGTCGAGGACGCCTTGCATCTTCTCCGGCGACATCAATGGGCCGCGCTTGTAGCTGCCGCCGTCGAGGTCGGGGCGCTCGTGATCGGGGCGCTCGACGGTGGGCGGCGGATTCGAATTCTTTCCGGCCGGGACGAGGCTCGGGCGCTTGTTCGGCGAGATGCCGCCGCTCATGCTGCCGCCGTCTTCGACGTTCGGTCCGGACTTCTCGTCGATGGCGTCGACGCCGGTCATGCTGCCGCCGGAGGCGAGCTCGAGGCGTCCCTCGCCGCCAGGCGCCATCGACCCGCGTGCACCGAGCGCGCCGCGCACTTCGCTGGCCATCGCGCCGCCAGGGTTCGCGGCGAGGTAGGCGTTGTATCGGGTCGAGAGATCGTTTCCGTCGTCGGTCCCGAGGGCGCGCGCATAGTGCGCGTACAGCTGAATACCGCGATCGCTGCCGGGCTCGATGTCGAGCGCCGCGCCTGCGTACGCGAGACCGTGCTCGCCCTCGTATGTCTCGGCGAGCGCGACCAGCAGCTCGGCAGCGTAGTTGCGCTCCTCGTGAGGAACGGCCTCGCCGGCCTGGATGCGATCGAGGACGCTCGATGCGTATTCCTGCTGGAGCGCCGGATCGGAGCCGTCGATCTCGCGCGCCGACGCGTAAGCCCGCGTCGCGCCCTGGAGGTCGCCGCTCAGCTTGCGCGTCGCGGCCTCGTCGCGCATCAAGCCGACGCGGCGCGTCGGATCCTGCTCGAGCGCGAGCTCGGCACCATAGAGAGGAATGGCGTTCGCCCATTCCTGCATCTGCTTGTAGAGCTCGCGCGCGTTGTAGATCGCGTAGGCGCTCGTCGGATCGAGCTCGATCGCCTTCTTGTAGTTCTCGATGGCCTTCTTCGGCTGCGACAGCGGCGCCTCCGACCAGAGTCGACCGAGCTCCTCGTGCATGCCGGCGAGCTCGCCACGGAGATCGGGGTTCTGCGCAGCGAGAGGACCGAGCGCCTTCGCGCGACGATCGAGGAGCGCGACGAGCGCCTTCGTGTCGCCCTTCTCGCGATAGAGCTGCGCGAGACGCTCGGCCGCGACCTGCGCGGTCGGGTCCTTGTCGATCGCCATCATGAGGACGCGGGCGGCGCGATGCGCATCGCCGAGCGTGGTCGACCAGACGTTGGCCGCCTCGGCGAGCCAGTGCGCCGCATAGGCCGGGTCGCGCGTCTCCGAGCCGACGCGCTCGAGGAGCATGGCGTACGCCTTGGGGTCTTGCTCGCCGGCCTGGTGCGCGTAAGCCAGCGACTCCTCGTCGTGCGGATTCTCGACGAGGCGCTGGACGAGCCGGTCGATTTCAGCGCGTTCCATTCGCGCGGAGGCTACCACCTCGTGCCATTCGCGAGCAATCGAACGTAGATGTCGGACCTGCGCAGCTCCGCGCATTTCCGCGCCGGTGCGGGCCGCTCACCTATTCGAAGATGCCGTAGCCGGTCGTCGAGGAGGGCGATGGCGTGGGCGACGCGGCGCCCGACGGCCGCCCGCCCGGTCCACCCTTGACTGGCTTGCCCGGCGGCGGCGTCTTGCCGTGCTTGCCGCTCGCGGCCGCAGCTGTCGTCGTCGACGCGGCCCGCGGCAACGAGTCGGGGGTGACCGTCGGCGGCTCCACCGTCGCGCTCGCGTTCGTCGGATTCGCTCCGAATTCGACCGTGGCCGTGGCCGTGGCCGTGGCCGTGCCCGCTCCGGTCGTCGCGACCTGCGCGCGACGCGCCATGCCGAGGTACACGCCACCCGCTGCGGCGATGAGGACGAGCGGGACCGCGAGCAGGAACACCGGGAAGCGCGATCGCGAGAGCGGCTTTGGCAGCGCCATCGGCGGCGGCCGCATCGACTCGGGGACGCGAATGCCTGCCGCGTTGGTGATTGATGCGCGGACGCCGCTCGTCTGCGCGCCGTGCGCCTCGAGCGCCGCCAGCAGCTCACCGGCCATGATCTCGGCGCTCGCCGGCCGATCCTTCGGCTCCTTGGCGAGCGTCCGCATGATCACGTCCTCGAGCTCGGCCGGGATCATCGCCTCGGGTACGGCCTCGTTGGGACGCTTCGGCGTCGACTTGATGTGGCGCGCCATGACGACGACCGCGTCGTTGTCGGTGAAGGGCGGCCGCCCCGTGAGCATTTGGTAGAGGATGACGCCGAGCGAGTAGAGATCGCTGCGCGCATCGAGCGGCTTGCCTTGCGCCTGTTCGGGGGACATGTAGCGAGGCGTTCCGAAGACGGTGCCCGCCTGCGTCTCGACCACGCTCATCGGGTCGGGATCGCTCGCGTCGATCATCTTGGCGATGCCGAAGTCGAGGACCTTCACGATCTCGTCGTGCGTCTCGGTGTGCGGGTCGTCGATTCCGCCGCCGGTGGTCGACGCCGTCGCGCTGGTGAGCACCCGCGCGAAGAAGAGGTTGTCGGGCTTGAGGTCGCGATGGATGATCCCCTTCGCGTGCGCCTCGCCCAGGGAGCGCAGCGCCTGGCGGCACGCATCGACGACGACCGGCGCGGGGAGCCGGCCGACGCGCGTGAGGCGCTGGCCGAGGCTCTCGCCCTCGAGGAGCTCCATCGCGAGGTAGAACTCGCCGTTCTCGCTCTGGCCGAAGTCGAACACGGTGACGGTGTTGGGCGAAGCGAGCAGGCTGTTCGCGCGCGCCTCGCGCATGAACCGTCCCTTGGCGGAGTCGTCGATGGCGCGATCGCCGCGAAGGATCTTGATCGCGACCTCGCGACCCATCGCGTGCTGCTTCGCACGATAGACGGTGCCCATCGAGCCCGCGCCGAGCTTGGCAAGGATGGTGTAGCGGCCCTCGAGGGTGCGGCCGACCATGGGATCGTCGCCGATGTCGACGAGATCCCGGGGCCTCACGAGGCCCAGTCCGTCGATGGGGCAAACGGCGGGGGCCTGCGCCTCGGGCCAGTTTTTACGGCACCGCGGGCACACCATGGTCCTCGGCTCTGCGGGAACCGTGTCGTCCGATTGACGAGCCGCGTAGGGGAGTGACACGTGCCCGACAAGCGTCCCCCGGCATGGCCTTGGACGCAAGCTGCGCATCCGGGAAACACGGTTTTTGGCGGGTCCGCGGGATTACGCCGCGTTCCTGCGCGAGTCGTCGCTCGACCGCCGCGGAACCGTTGTAAAGGCCGCCCATGAAGAAGCATTCCTTCCTTCGCGCGCTCGGCGCGCCTGCCCTGGCCTCGCTCCTCGTGATGCTCGTGACCGTCCCCGCCGCCGCGCAGGGGACCATGACGCCGAACCAGCCGCCGCCCGAAGGCGGAGCGACCGGCACGCCGAGTCAGCCGCCCGCGAATCCTCCCGCCGCGCCGCCTCCGGACGTGACCGCGCCGCCTGCGGCCGCCGGAGATCTGACCGAGGTTCCCGACGACAAGCGCCACGAAGCTCCCCCCGCGCGCACCGGATTCCAGGTGGCGGCCCGCGCCGGAGCGGCGATTCCGCTCGGCGACGCGGCCAAGGGGGCCACGCTCTCGGACGGTCTCAGCCCGCAGTTCGCCGCCATCGTCGACATCGGCGGCAAGATCATCCCGCAGATCTTCCTCGGCGCTTATCTGGGCGGCAACGTGGGCGGCACGGGCACCGAGACCTCCAAGCAGTGCGATGCGCTCAAGGCCTCGTGCGTCGCGTTCACCTACCGGATCGGCGTGCAGCTCCAGTACCACATCATTCCCGACGGCAAGGTCGACCCCTGGATCGGTTACGGCATCGGCTACGAGGTGAGCCGCATCGCCGGATCCGCGAACGGCTCGTCGTTCAACACCACCCTCGTCGGCCCCGAGTACGGGCACATCCTTGCTGGCGTCGACTTTCGACTGACGAAGATCTTCGGCATCGGACCGTTCGTCGACTTCTCGTTCGGCAAGTACACGAACCTCACGCGGGACCCCGAGCCGGTCCCCGGCCGGAGCTCCGACATCGCCGACACGGCGATGCACGAGTGGCTCACGATCGGCGCAAAGTTCCTCTTTTTCCCTTGAACATCACTTCAGCGGCAGGACGTTCCGCGGATCGCACACCACGCTGACGCTGTCGGCGAGAAGCTGTGCGCCCGCGGGCACCTTCACGAGGTCGACGCCTTCGCGCACGCGACGCACCTCGTAATGGAGATGCACGAGCTGCGGCGACGACGTGTCTCCCACGGCACCGACGAGATCGCCGTCTTTCAAGGTCGCGCCGGGCGCCACGCCGACGGCGATCGAGTCGAGGTGACCGAAGAGCACGACATAGTCGCGGAGGCGTCCGCCCTCGCGCAGCGAGTGCCGCGTGACCACCGTGGTGCCGAAGAGCGGCCCCGTATAGAGCACCTCGGTCTCGCCCTCCTGGTGCTCGAGCACGAGGTTCTTCACGGGCGTTCCCTTGGCCTGCGGGAGATCCACGCCGCCATGACCGACGTGCGAGAGCGTGCGACCGCGTCGCTGCTCGGGATCGGGCCGATCGAGATCGTAGCCGCTGACGACGTAGTGCCCGTTGGGGAGGCCAGGCGGGATGGGGTAGCGATACGCGTCGTAGTCGCTCGGTCGATCTGGGAGGCGTGGGATCTGCTCGTACTCCTTAAGACGACCGGACTTCTCGCGATGCATGTTGGGCGCCGAGGGCAGGAGCGGCCCGTCCTCGGCGCCGCGGGTGAGATGAACGCACGCGTCGTGATCGGGCGCGGTGCCGGGCGGACACTCGGTGCGCGCGAGCGCAGGAACAGTGGCGGTGTGGCCGGCCGCGTCGGGATCGCGCGTGCCGGCGGTGGCCACGCGCATCGGCGCGAGCGGACGTCCGGCGCCGAACGCCATGAACGCGACCGCCGCGCCTCCTGCCCATAGCCACCGACTCACGAGCTCCAGACTACCAGGCCATGCGCGCCATTCCCCAGCGCGCAGCCGACTCTGGTATTGAAGGCTCCCATGGCCTCGATAAAAGAGAACCTCGCTGCCCTTTTCGACGCCGAGCGTACGGCGCGAAAGCTCCACAACGGCCTCGCCGATGGACCGCGCCCCGAGCTCGTCAAGGAGCTGCGCGAAGCCACCAAGGCCGCGCTTGCCACCGCCGACGACGAGGAGTCGTCGTTGCGCCTGGCGCGCGTCGCCGGTCTTCTCGGCGATCTGGACGGTGACGAGGTGGTCGATCTGCTCATCGACATCCTCGGCAGCGAGTCGCCCGAGGCGCGCGTGCAGGCCGGCGAGGCGCTCGAGGGCCTGGCGTTCGATCGCTTCAAGGAGGTCGCGCTCGGTATCGAGCGCGCTGTCGATCGGCTGCCGACGGGGAGCCCCGCGCTCACGGAGCTTCCGTTCCTCCTCGCGGAGGTCGGCGAGCCGGGCTGCGTGAAGCTCCT